>CAZHGG010000054.1:0-13820 GCA_964531755.1 uncultured Polyangiaceae bacterium | reverse complement strand
TAGGCAATGGTTTGCAAAACCATCATACGTGGGTTCGAATCCCATCCACGCCTCTCGTAAGTAGCTGGAATCGCTTGGGTTGCCTCTGGCTGGGCGAGAGGCGCGGTGCGCGATCGGTGGGAACGGGCGCCTGACGCGCCGGCCGTCGATCCACTCCGCGGACTTCACGCAGCCGTGGCTCGGCTCGAGGGCCTCATGATGCATGTGCCGCAGGGCGCGGTCACGGGCAAGGCTTCGAGCGCGGACCACGTGGCGTAGCTCTCGGCGAGCGGGTCGTCCCTCCGCCGACGAGGAGCTCGTCGTCCTCGCCGCCGAGATGAGCGGGAATCGGCGACCACAAGGCTCACCGTCGCGCCCTCGACCGCCTCGCCGAGTACGAGGACGTCTGCGTCACACGCGGCCACAGGGGATCGCGTCGACTTCGCGGCGAAGCGAAGGGACCGGGAGAGCACGTGGCACCGCTCTCGGTGACCGGCCCGCCGACGCTGACCGCCGAACGCTTAATCGCAGACGTTGCCGGTCGCCTCCACCAAACAGCCGAGGCTGCAGCACTTGAACGGATCGACGCACGGCGCGCCCGCGGGGAGACAGCTGCGCCCGGCGGCGTCCGGCGTGGCGTCTCGGGCAGCGTCCAGGGCGCTGTCCACGGCGGCGTCTACCGAAGGGCTCGCATCGGTGACACCTCCGGCGTCGGCCGGAGCCGGAGTAGACGAACACCCGACGACAACGAACGCGAAGACTGCGTGCGCGAACAAAGGTGCAAACTTCATAAGTTGCCCTCCTACTCTCTCTCCCTGTTATCGAACTGCCTTGCCGTGAAGGTGGCTCGCGCGACGGCAAGCCCCTTGAGCACACCTTTCGACGTTGCGACCATGAGCGCGTCGACCGGGCCCCGGTTGATCGCGAAGTGCACGAGGAACCGCTCCTTGCCCTTGTCGTACACTGGTGGGATCGGCGCGAACGCCCAACTCCAGCCGTCACCCGGAGTCCGATAGCCGTAGCACATTCGCCCTGGCTCCTGCACGGTACCGACGAGCTCAAGGTCGAGATCCCCAACCCATGCGGAGTCGCCGGCAGCGACCTTGTGCGCCGTAACCTCCAGCTCTGGGATCGAATCAGGCTCACACCCGCCAAAGAAAACGTAGCCCTGGATCAGATCAGGCCGCTCGTCGCACCCGACGAACGATCGTCGAGGCTGGGTTAGTATCAGCGAAAACGCGTGGGTGTCGTGATAGCTCGCCCGTACGCCCCCGAACCCCGAGCAGGAAATGCCAGAATAGTCGAGCTCGAACGTGCCGGGCGGAAGGGGAGGGGGCGCGGGGAGGCCCGAGTCCGACACCGCTTGTGGTAAGATGTCAGTGCGTGTTCCGCTGCACGAAGTCGAAAGGCACGCGAGCGCAGCCAGCGCAGCCGCCACCGGGACGTCGCAACTCCTCAGGACCGTCATCCTCCCGGCGCTCACCGTCGCACCAGGCAAGAAGCCCAAGCATTGACCCGGTTCGGGCCATCGCTCGGGAAGACCTGGAGCCACAGCTCTTTACCATTCGCATAGGTGATTTCGGCGTACGGCTGCGGCGCCGAAATTTCCCTGTTGGACCACGCGCCGCTAATGCCGGTGATGAAGCAATAGACGTCGAGTGACTGCGGATAATCCACCAAACGCACCGAGGTGCTGCCGTACGGTACCGTGACGTTCGTCGCGGCGTACTGCGGCGTCCGCCCAGGAATTTGAACGGTGAGGGCCTCTCCCGTGAGTGGTCCAGCGGTGAGCGGTCCAGGTGGCGGCAGGTGGACCTGGGCGATTCGACTGCTCCCCGCCGCCGTGTAGACCTTGAGGAAATCGCCTACGTCTCCGTTCGCCTGGGCGACGTTGCCGATGAATCCTGACAAGATGTTGAGTGTAGGTTGTCCCAGGAGATCCGAAATGTCCACTTCGTCCTCCCAGCGAGTCCCCGTTGGATCATTGAGCGCCCACGGCGCGTGTGACGCGGTGTCCGGGTTCGGAACCCCTACGACGCTCGAGAAGTGGGCGCACCCGAACTTCCCTCCGGGCCGCCGGGCAGGCGGCGAGCCGGGAACCGAGCCTGAGACGGCCGCCCGGAATTGTCCGTCCTTCGTGTAGATGCGCGCATAGCTGCCGACGAAGTTCGCCTCGTCGTGGAAAGGAACTGCGTTGTCGCTGGTCTGCCAGAGCGGCCCATGAAGCGCCTCCCAGTAGCAGAAGCCCCGGGGACAGTGCTCGCCGGCCGCGCACACTCCCAAGTCGATGTCCGTGCGCGGCGCGTCGCTCTCCGGTTCGGACCCGACGGCTCCGTTGATCGTCCCCTGGACAGCACCCCCGCCACAGGTATCGCCCTGCGCGAACCGGTGCACGTTGCACCCCGGCTGGGGCGCCCCGGCAACGATAGACTCAGCGCACGCCTTGGCGGCCAGCGCCTCATCGTGGGTGCCCTGGTGGAACAGCCCGTCGGGGTTGAATCCGCCATACGGCTTCATCCAAATGGGAGACCGAACAGAGTGCGGGTTCTTTTCCGTTTGGGTCTCGGCGGTCGCCAGTGGACCCAGCACCTGGCTCGTCCCAAACCCGGGGCTGTACACCGGAAGAAACGCGCCGCCCACGACGACAGTCTCTCGCGAGCTGATGCCCATGCGATGGCACCGGGAGCACTCGGCGCCTATGCCTGGCGAGGAGACCGTGTGCGCCTTCCACTTCTGGAAGTCACTCCCAACAAACATGTAGGGCATGTTGTAGTTCCAGCCGCTCATCCTCGAATCCCAGGCGCCGAGTGAGGGAGTCGTGGGGAAACAGTCTCCGGGAGTGGAGTCGCAGGGCCTCCCGTACGTTCCAGGCAGTCGACGGTACGGCTCTCGCGGCTCTATCGGGGCGCCAAGGAGCGGAGGAAACGCGTTCGGGAAGATGTCTTGGCCGAGCTGGGCGAGGTACGGGGTGCGCAAGAACGGCCCGTTGTCGTGACACGAGACACATCTCTGCCCGGCGGTCTGGGCGGGAGTATTCCAAACGGCGACAGCCGGCGTCGCGGAGGGCGAAGGTACCTCGCTCGCGATGTGGTCTTGCGGACCAATCTGGTAAAAGCAGGTGGCTCCGTTTCGGCGATTGTACTGGATAACCGCGACGTCTCCATACTCCCCATTGGTCTGGTTCTTCTTGCGACAATGCGCGACGACCGCCACGTCGTCGGTGAGCGTCAGGACCTGAAACCTACTCCCAGGATCGCACTGATGGTTGAGCACGTTCGGACGGTCGCAGAGCGCGTTGTCGTACGTCCCGGTCAGATTCGTCTCTGGAACGAGCTCCCCGTCGTCGCAGTTAAAAGGCGGGACCCAGGAGCCGGTCGCTACCGCGCACTTTTCGGCGTAGGCCACGAGGGAGTCCTGCCCGCCCTCGTCACAGGGCGACTCTTCTTCCTGGACGAGCGCCTGCCGCGTGCGCCCCGCGAGGACGGCCCGGTCTGTTTCCGCGGGCACCGAGGAACAAGCAGCGAAGCACGCGATCAGACCAAGGACCGTGAGCGACGCGTAGGAGGCACCGGCTCCGCGGGCGGAGGCGGAGAGGCGGAGAGGCGGAGAGGCGGAGAGGCGGAGAGGCGGAGAGGCGCGGGCTGGTCATTTCGTCCCCTGCGGATACCGGGCACGCAGGGCCCAGGTATGCTCCTCTAAGCGTGGACCCGTTCAGACTCGGCCGCAAGAACTATTCGCCCAGTGGACTACGCGCGGCGTTTGTTGGTATGCGCCGGGTGTTGATGGCGACGCAACGTACGTGAAACCCATCCTGTCGCCGCGCCACCGGCGCGCGGGTCGAATGCTGTGAGGGCTACGAGCGATCCCCTGCGACGGCGGCGCGGGTTCGCGCCGCCGTGCGGCCAACTCGGTGTGGACGCCAACCTGCGTCCACAGTGGTTCAACCAGTGAGTCACTGCTCGCGCTGCCGTCGTTGCGGCGGCGTGCCGCGTCGCTGTGCACCGGGCGCTCCGCGCTCACGCTGGCGCACGGTCGGCACCGCCGCCCCGGCGATCACGGTCGTGTCCCGCAGGCGACGCGCCATCGACTCGCGTCTCCGACGCGAGCGAGACCCAATGCACCGACGCGGGGACAGGCGCGCCGGGGTGGCGTACCGTTGCGTGATGCACCGTTGGATCGTAACCCCTCCACCGAGGGCGTAGGGCGACGCCTTGCGCTCGGAGGCGGGCTGTGGCTGGCGCGGGTCGGGGGTACCGTGGTTGGATGCGCGCCGGATGGCGCGCACGGCGAAGCGGGTGTGGGGGTTCGACGAGGCGGAGCGAGCCGTTCTGTGGGACGCGACGACGGAGCTCCCCGCCCTGCGCGCGGTCCTCGAGCGCGGCGTGGCGCACGCCGAGATCCGTGGGCTGCTGATCGTGCAGGCGACGGTGGGGGAGCTCGACGCGATGTACACGCTGGTGGAGGAGCTGACGGACGGGACGCGGAGTCGCCGACGTCGAGAGCTGCTCGACGGCCTGCGCGCGAGCCTGTGCACCGCGATGGACGGGTTCTGACGAGCGCGCGGAGCGCGGGTGGTTCAGCCCGAGAGGGCGAGGTCGTGGTCGTCGGCGACGGCGAGCTCTGGGTGGAGCGCGAGGATGCGGTCGGGGAGGAGCTCGCGGAGCCTGGCGTTGGGCCAGCCCTGCACGAGGAGCCGGGCGAGGACGTGGAGGTAGGCGCGCGGGTTGACGTCGTGCGCGATGCACGTCGCGAGGATGGAGAGGATGTTGGCCGTGCGCTCGGCGCCGACGTCGAGCCAGGTGAAGAGCCAGTTCTTGCGCCCGAGGACCAAGCGACGGAGCTCTCGCTCGCGCCGGTTGTTGGTCGCCTCGATGTTGCCGTCCTCCACGAAGAGGACCAGGCGGTTCCACTGACGATGCAGGTACCCGAGGGCCGTGCCGAGCGGCGTGCTCGGCGGCGTGATGTCTCTTTGGACATCGCAGTACGCGCGGAGCGCGTCGAGCACGGGACGCGTGTCACGCTCGCGTCGCGCCCGCCGCTCGACGGCGGTGTCGCCCGCGCGGGTGGCCGCGCGCTCGATGGCGAAGAGCGGCGCGATGAGGCGGACGACTTCGAGCGCGACGGCGTCACCGCTACGTGCGGCCTTCACGAATCCGCGACGTGCGTGGGCCCAGCAGCCGGGGCGCTTGCCGCCGTGGCGCTCGAGGAAGGTCGTCACGGTCGTGCCGTCGCACTGGACCGTGCGCGCGAGGTCGTCGCCGAGGAAGTCGCGCACGCTCTGGGAGTCACCCGCCTTCGCATAGAAGAAAGAGACCCAGCGCGCGTTGGTCCAGCACCACATCGTGCCGGAGCGAATGCCCGCCGGGTCAACGGGGTCGAGGATGGGGATTCGCGAGGCGTCTGTACCGAGCAGCCCCGGGCCACGCGTGAGAGTGGCAATCAAGTCGGCGACGGGCGCGAAAAGGTCGAGCGCGGCGCACACCCCGCGGCCGAGGGTCTGCGACACGTCCACGCCGAGGCGCGCGAAGCGCGCGCACTGGCGCTCGACGGGGAGATGATCGAGGTACTTGTCGGCGACTGCCTCGACCAGCAACGCGTCGGAGAGCTTGCCGCGCTCGACGATCTGCGCCGGCACGGGCGCCGAGACGATCGTGTCGTCGTTCGGGCACGCGACCGTCTCGTCGTGCCGCTCGAGCACGACGACCTTCGCGGGGATGACGTGCAGCATGGTGCACGTCGAGACGCCGACTCGAGTCATCAGGGCGCCGCACTCCGGGCACATGCGCTGCTCGGGCGCGACGTCGTTGGGCACCGGGACGCGCGGCAAGTGGGCGGGGAAGGCCCCGCGGCCACCCGGCCCGCCGTCGCGCGCCTTGTTGCGCTCGCGCGTCTTCTTCTCCTTCGACGGCTTCGAGGTCGCGGCGGCAGCGGCGAAGAGTGGAAGAACGAGCTGGCGCTCGAGCCGCTCGAGCGTCTCCGACGGCGGCCGCCTGCGCTTCAGGTCGGCGATGCGCGCGACGAGCTCCGTGTTGACGTCGCGCATGCGCGTGAGGAGCACCATGATCGCGGCGACGAGGTCGAGGAAGCGCAGCTTCGCGATCATGTCCTCGAGCCACGCGCGCACCGCCGCGAGGTCGGGCGCGTAGGGGGAGGTGACCGACGGGCTCCGCATGGTCCGCGTCGTCTGACGGCGGCGCCCCGTAGAAATTCACTCGACGAATGCGGAAAGTGCTCGCGTCGAAAGACTCGCGGTGCGCGGCTCCCACCGTGGACGGCGGCGCGCGCCCACGAGGTCGATTCCCTCGAGGATGAGCGCGAGCTCGGCGGCCTCGACGGTCACCGCAGCCGGCCGCCCCTCCTTCGTGAGGCCGAGCCGAAAGCGACCGCGCTCGAGGCGCTTGGTCCACATCGCGAACCCGTTTCGATCCCAGTAGACGACGCGGACGCGGTCCCAGCGCCGCGAGAAGAACACGAACAGATGTCCCCCCAGCGGGTCCTCTCGAAATACGTCCCGCACGATCATCATCAGGCTGTCGACCCCCTTGCGTCCGTCCACGGGCTGGGTCGCTACGAACAGGCGCACGCTCGGCGGAAGGCTCAGCACGACGCGTCCAGCGCGCGCACGAGCCGCGCGACGGCTCCCGCGTCCACGGTCTCGGTGACGCGCACCACGACGCCGGAGCGGAGCACCACCTCGATGCGCTCCGCCTCCCTCGAGGCCCGAGCCACCACCTCCACGAACGCTGCCCGCGTGGCCGCCGGGCCGGCCGCTCCGAGCTTGCGCCTCCAGACCCGGAGCCGCTGCACGTCCAGCCCCTCACGCCGCGCGAACGCGCTCGGCGACAACCCCGAATCGGCCAGCGCGCCCAGCGCGGCCCGCGCGTCCTCGGGACTCCATCGACGACGGGTACGGTACGCGGCGGTCTTCGGCACGGGCTCTACCTCCGCCACCCGGCGTGCCATCGACCCGGCCCGCCCCGCTACACGCCCTCCGTGGAGGGGTTACGTTGGATCGGCGTGGGGGCCGTGGTTGCGACGATCGTCATGGGGTCGGTGGCGAGCGCCACGGAGCCGCCACCGGCACCGCCGCCACCCGGGCCGAAGCCGGGAACGCCGACGTTCACTCTCGAGCTCACGATCCAGGTGGACGGTCATCAAGCCGTCCGCAGCACCGTGCTGCAGAACGACGGCGGGCAAATGGTGCTTCTGCCCGAGTCGATCTGGAAGTGCTACACGCGCCCCACGGTAATCACGACGATGCCCATCGCCGGCTCGCCTCGATTGTGGGGGAAGGAGCTGCTGTGCATGATCCCCGACAAGCGCGGCGCGGCCCTCACGCAAGCGGGCACCCTCGCCTTGTGCGGCGAGGGTGAGCCCGAAGGCGAGGGCTACATGTACATTCGCGAGGGAACGCGGATCTTCCGGTTCAACCTCAAGTGCTCGATGCCGGTCGCCCCGGCTCGCCCCGTCTTGCAGTAGCGCCCTCACGAGCCGCCCCGCTTCCCGATCGGCGTCACGTTGCCGGCGCTCGCCAACCGGCGCGCCTCAAGCTCGCGGGCGAGGGCGGCCACAACATCGAATCGGCCCGCCTCCGCGGCCAGCACGAGCGCCCGCTCGAGCGGGTCGCCAGCCTCTTTCGAACTGGCCACTTCGTGGGCCAGAACCTGGGCCACAAGGGGCGGTTTCGGGGTTCGTTCGGGGCGTGTCTCCGAGGTGGGAGTACAGGAAACGTCGAGAATAGTGCTGGGTGCGCGGAGATCGTGTGCATTCGAATCCCACGCCTCTGGTAAGTCTCCGAAAGTGCTCGGGGTTCCCGTGTTTGTGGCCTCGCGGGGTGGCCCAACGCTCGAGGCTGGCCCGGCCTGAAGGCCGCGGCCGCGAGACCCGAGAGCGCAAAGCCCGCTGGGGCGGGCTCGTTGTGTCGTCGCGAGGCCGACGTCCTTTGCTCAGGGGCCGAAGAGCTCCGCGAGCGTGGCCGGGGCGCCGAGCACGCAGTCGTCCTCGTGGCCGCACACGGGCACGAGCACGCGGCGGTGGGTGGCCCCGAACAGCGTCGTCACGTACGCGTGGTACACGAGGCCGCGCTGCAGGCGGAACGACGCGCCGAGCGGCGCCTGCACCATCGCGGCGCACCCCTTGTCGAGCGCGCCGTAGGCCGTGGGCCGCGCGCGGCTCGCCGCGGAGTCACCCTCGCTCAGCACGTACACGATGGGCCGCGCCACGTACTGCGCGCGCAGCGTCGCGTCGGGGATCGGCGCGAGGTAGCCCTCGCGGGCCTCGAGGCCGTAGCGGTAGGCGTCGTAGGCGTCGCTCCCCGCGACGACCGCGGGCTCGGCCGTCTCGCACCCTGGCGCGTAGGCGGGCACCTCGAACGAGGCCGCGGTCAGCGCGCAAGCGGCGGCGCTCGAGCACGCGGCGTCGGCCCGCACGCGGCGTCCGTCGAGGTACATGTACGAGCCCGGGCTGGCGACCACGTAGCGCGTCGCGATGGTGGGCGTGCGGTCGTGCTCTCGGTTGCCCGCGGCGTAGCGCTGCACGGTCTGACCTCCGGCCGAGTATCCGGCGACCGTCACGCGGCGCAGGCTCGGGAACGCCGCCTTCGCCGCCGCGAGCAAGGCGTCGAGCGCGCTGTACGAGTCGGTCGCGTCGTTCTTCGCGGGCAGGCCCTCCTTCCAGTCGCTGCAGCCCCAGTAGAGGTCCGTCGGTGCCTTGGTGTCGTAGCCGCACGAGGCGTTGTAGCTCTGGAAGAGCGGCGCTACGACCGCCGTGTGCTCGGGATCGCGCGCGACCGCCGCGGCGACGACGAGATCGTAGTAGTCCCACGCGTTGCGCGAGTTGCCGTGGGTGATGAGCACGAGCGACTCGATGGCGCCGTGCGCGCTCTCGAGCGCGTGCGAGCGGTAGTAGGGCAGCTGCATGCCCCCGAGCTCGAGCCTGGCGAGGCACGCGTCGGAGCGCACGCCGACGTCCCCGGGCGGGCGCTGGCATGGCGCCTCGAACGCCGCGTCTCCATCGCGCGCGTCGAGTGTCGCGGCGTCGAGTGTCGCGGCGTCGAGCGCCGCGGCGTCGAGTGTCGCGGCGTCGAGTGTCGCGGCGTCGCCGGCCTCGCGCGGATCGAAGGGCGTCTCGCCGCCGCCTCCAGCCGACCCCGCCACAAGCGCTTGACCGCACGCCGCGAGCGTGAGGCCCACGCCGAGCAGCCCGAGGAGGTACGCGCGTCGGCCCAGGGCCTGCGTGGAGGGCATCCCTCGAGCTTCGCACGAGACGCCGCCCGGCGCGCGCGTCGCGCGACTTCCGCGCGCGTCCCGCTAGCATGGAGGCTGGAGGTGCCGTCATGAGCAAGATCGCGCGCCGTCTCGGGTGGGTGGCTGTGGTGGGCGTAGGCGCGCTCGGGGCGTGCACCACGGCGGTGTCGGGCGGCGACGCGGGCGCGGACGCGG
Source organism: uncultured Polyangiaceae bacterium (assembly GCA_964531755.1). Taxonomy (GTDB): domain Bacteria; phylum Myxococcota_A; class Polyangia; order Polyangiales; family Polyangiaceae; genus JAAFHV01. The sequence continues at coordinate 4,401 of CAZHGG010000054.1, read as the reverse complement.
GCGGCGACGCTCCCGCGGCGGACGCCCCCGCGGCGGACGCCCCCGCGACCGACGGCGCGCGCACTCCGCGGGTACTTCTCCGACCCGTGCGGCAGCGGCGATCCGGTCGGCTGCTCGTTCACCGACCCCGTCGAGCTGCCGGATCCCACCTACAAGAAGTGCAGCGAGCTCGGCATCAAGGAGGAGGATCCGTGCGCGACGCTCGGCGACAAGTGCGTGCTCGTCCCCGCGAGGCAGGAGGGGGAGGCCGGCGTCGGCTGCCGCCAGCGCGCGAGCTACCTCACGTGCCTCACCGAGCGCCGCGACGCGGGCCTCGGCGGCTGCCCGGTCTCCACGCGCGCGAAGAAGCAGAACATCCGCTACCTCTCGGAGGCCGACCGCGAGCGGGTGTCCCGCGACGTGCTCGCTCTCAAGATCGCCTCGTACGACTACCGCGAGCCGAGCGACGGCCCGTCGCCGAGCCTCGGCTTCATCATCGAAGACGCGCCCGACGCGCCGTTCGTCATGCGCGAGCATTCGCGGGTCGATCTCTACGCGTACACATCGTCGCTCGTCGTCACCGTGCAGCGCCAGCAGGCGGAGATCGAGCGCCTGAAGCGCGACGTGGCCGCGCTCTCGGAGAAGAAGAAGCGCTAGAGCGCGGCGCGCCCGCCGACTAGAGGTGGTCGAAATTCCAGCTCGTGCCCGTGACGAACGCGTTGGGGTTTCCGCCGTGCGTGAACGGCTTCCCGGTCGTGACGTTGACGAGTGACCAGGCCGCGGACTGCTGCGGGTTGCTCACGATCTTGAACGGCGAGGTCGCCGCGAGCACGTTGAAGAGCCCTGGCTGATCGTTGGTGGTCGCGAGGGTGGCGCCGTTGGGGAAGAGGAGCACCACGCCCTGCCCCGGCTGACTCTTGTTGCTCGGGGTGGTCGGCGGATCGGCCGGCATCGTCATCACCGAGCCCTCCTTCGGTGTCGCGCTGCCAACCGTGCCGAAGAACGCGTCCGACCCGTTCACCTTCGTGATCTTGAGCACCACGCTGCCGTTCGTGGCTGGCGCGAGGCAGGTGGCGTCGAAGCTGACGCGGAAGCTGCCCGTGCCGCTGGTGGGCGGCTTGGCCGTCGCGTCTTCCCATTTGTATTCGAAGATTCCCGCGTACTGGAAGCCCGCGGGGACCGTGGAGTCGTAGGGCGCGCAGTTGAATCCGCCCGGGCCTCCGCCCCCGCCCGCCGGCACCACGCGGGGCGGGTTCACGCTCAACGCCACGGTGACCGGCGTGCCGCTCGCGACGTTGCCGAGCGAGTCCTTGAGCGTGAGCGGGAAGGAGAACGAGCCGGCCGTCGTGGGCTGGCCCATCAGGGTGCCTGTCGCCGGATCGAGCGTGATCCCCGGCGGGAGGCCGGTCGCGCCGAACGTGTAGGGCGGCGTGCCCCCGACGAACGCGGGCTCGAAGCCGAGGTCCTGGTTCAGCCCAAAGGCGGGCAAGGTGAACGTGGCGATCACGAACGGGATGGGCGTCGCGCCGCTGTTCATGTTCCCCGTGATCGTCATGCTCCGCTTCGCGCCCTTCGTGTCGGTCACCGTCACGCCGTACGAGTACGCGCCCGTGGCCGCCGAGGTGCCGCTGATGAGCCCGCTCGACGCGAGCGTGAGGCCCTCGGGCAGCGCGCCGCTCGAGATGGACCACGCGTAGGGCGGTCGCCCCCCGACCGCCGACATCTGCGTTGCGTATGGGCGCCCCGTGTACGGCGAGACGATGCCCCGCGTGGGCAGCAGCTGCAGCGGCACGACGGTGACGGTGGTGGTGGAGGAGGCGCCTCCGTCGCGCGCGCCGTCGTCCGCTGCAGTGAGCGAGCACGCAGCGGCGAGCAGCGCCGTCACCACGAACCCGAGCGCAGTCGAGCGCCGGCGCGGCGTATCCCCCAGCTTCCCCATACCTTGATGCAAGCACACGGGAGGGCGCGTGTCGCGTCGAGTCGCGCCTATTTCGAGGGCCCGCGCTCGGCGCGCCCACCCCGCGTCGCGTCGGTGGTCCCGCGTCAGCGGTGCGGCACCTGCCTCGGCGGGGGCTTCACGCCGCGCGCGGCGACGACGGGGTATCCGCGGCGGTGCCACTCGAGGATGCCCTCGTCGAGGATCGCACTGTTCTTCACGCCGCGCGCGCGCAGCGCGTCGACGATGTCGCCCGAGAGGTGGTGGGGGCACGCGCAATAGGCGATGACCCACGTGCCGTCGTTCGGGATCTCGGGCAGTCGTCGGGGGTCGTGGTGGGGTATCGAGACGGCCCCCTTCACGTGGACGCGCATCCACTCCGAGGTGGGGCGCGCGTCGATGATGATCATGCGCCGCTTGTCCGCGAGCGCCTGCGCGACCTGCGCCGCGGGCACGTAACGCCGGTTGGGCTGGCAGCGCGGCCCGGCGTCGGGCTTGTTCTGTTCGGGGTGCTCCACGGCGGGGCAGGGGTCCGAGCGCGGCGAGAACGCGGGGGCCTTGCCGCCAGGGTTCAGCACGAGCGGCTCGTCGCCGCGGGGCGCGGGGAGCTGCCCCTCCTTCCCGTCGCCCTCCGTGTCCGACGGCGCGAGCCCCTCGAACACATAGGCCACGAGCGCGTCGACGTCCGCCGCGGCGAGGCGCGGCGGTCCCCACGGCTCCATCTTGGTGCCGGGGCGACCGTTCACGATCGCGTGGCGCACGAACGCGCGCGACGCGAGGGCGAGGAACTTCGGGTTGCCGAGCGAGACTCCCTCGCCGCGGGCCTTCGCGTCGCCGTGGCACGACTTGCAGTGCTTCGTGTACAGCGCGCCGCCGCGCGCGCTCGAGGCTCGCTCGGGCTCGACGAGCAGCTTCGAGGGCGCGCCGCCCTCGCGGAGCCAGAGCACGAGCCCGGTGATCTCTTCGTCGGAGAGGGGCCCGTGGGCCACGGCGCCGTAGGCCGCCATCGCGGTGCCCGGCCTGCCCTCGGCGATCGAGCGGAAGAGAAACTCTGGGGTCACGCTCTCCTGGAACGTGGACGTCACGAGCGAGGGGGCGTGGTCGGCCGCGTAGCCGCGCGCCTCCGGGCCGTGGCAGCCCGCGCACAGCCTCGTGTACGTGGCCTTCGCCGCGGCGACGTGCGGCGCGGCGTCGTAGGTGTCCGTCGAGCCCGCGTCGACCATGTCGCTCGGGGAGGACGCGACGGCGGCCGGGGTGGCGTCGCCCGCGGCGTCGGGCGCGCCCTTCGACCCGTGTAGATTGCACGCGACGAGCGCGGCGAAGAGCGACGAGAGCAGGGCCCGCATTCGGCGCAGATACCACGAAGGTCGGCCCGAGGCGCGCGGCGCGGGCGGCCGGCGCCTCCGCCCGTCAGCGGTAGGGCGGCGCCCCGTCGAGCTGCAGCGCGCGCGGCGGCTCGGCGAGCTTCACGAGGCCGCGCGCGAGGATCGCGGCGAGCGTCACGTGGGAGACGAGCCCGACCCCCGTGGCGAGCGCCTGGCCGGCGACGAGCCCCTGCGGGCCGCTCCGCCCGGCGAGGAACATGAGCACCGGCGTCAGCACCATGCCGACGAGGTGAAACGCGACCGCGAGCCCGGCCCAGACGAGCAGCGTGCCGTACGCGTCGGGCCTGTGCCGGCGCACCACGGTGGCCACGAGGACGACGAGCCCTATCTGGACGACGAGGCTGACGAGCGCGGAGAGGCCCGCCACCACCGAGAGGAGCGTCATGGAAGAGTCCATCGAGCGGGTGTATCACGGACCCCGCGCGGGCACGCCTGCGGCGGTTCTGTCGCGCGAAGGCAAAGGTGGCCCCCGGCCCCTTCCGCCAGGTAGACTTGCGCGATGGACGGGAAGGGCAAGGGTGGGCCGCGCGTCGAGTTCTTCGACGAGGACATCGCCCTCACGCAGAAGCTCACCCGGCCGAAGCTCCCGCCCCAGCAGACGGGGCCGGAGAGCGTGCCCTCGCTGCAGCCGAAGCAGGGAGGCGCGGTCGACGCCGAGGCGCTCCGGCGCATTCGGCGGGTGTCGGCGCCGAACCTGCTCGCCATTCGCATGCCCGGCGATCCCGACGCCGCCGAGACCGCCGAGCGAACGCTCGCGCGGCCGAACCCGCCGCCCCCGGAAGCGTTCCCCTCGAGCGAGGCTGCGCCGTCCACCATTCCCGAGGACGACGAATCGACGCTCCGCCAGCGCAAGCGCGAGCGAGGTCTCGCTCCCCTCGTGCCCTCCGACGACGCGCCCGACTCCGAGACCTCGCCCGGCGGCTTCTCCGACGCGATGGTGACCAAGCAGGTGCCGGCCGACGTGGCGCGCCGGCTGCTCAGCGAGGTCGCCGCCATGGACTCGGCGCACGTGCGCGCGGCGATGGGCGCCGGCCCCACGCGCGAAGACAGCTTCGTCCCCGTCGGCGCGAGCGCGCCCCGCGCGCCGCCGGAGATCCAAGC
>CAZHGG010000053.1:0-13860 GCA_964531755.1 uncultured Polyangiaceae bacterium | reverse complement strand
TTCGGTCGAAGGAATGCTCGACCTGGCCGGCTGGGAGAGCGGCTGTCGATGGTCGAAGGCCGAGTGGCATGACGCGACGGCCGTCTTGGACAGCGGGTGGTCGAGCCCTGACGAGGACTCCGACGTGCTCGCGAGGAACCAGGATAACACAGACTGTGACTCCCTTCTTCGCCTAGCGATGGCGCGCCACGGGGCAGGCGTGGTCCATGCCCTTCACCTCGCCCGCGAGCAGTCGTCAAGTCCGGCCGTTCGGGTCCTGCTCGACGGGTGGCTCGCCACCCTCGGAGGTGTCTCGTGAGGCGCGGTAGGTTTGCCCATGACGCCTTGCAGCTCGCACTGAGCGCTGTCGAGCCCGGCGTAGAGGACCCGGAGCGCGGGTTCGCGCTGGGTGTCGCGCTCGACCTCATCCCACGGCTGAGCGAGCACGAGGTGCTGGACGCGCTGCCGCGGGTGATGGCGCTCGCGCGGCTCGTCGAGCCGTGGCGTCGACCCACCCGTCGCCTTCAGCAGGTCCTCGAGCGCCGACAGGGGGAGGGCGAAGCTCTCCGACGGGTCCTCGACGCGCTCGCCTCGACGGGGTCGGCGGAGCGACGAGCCCCATGCAGGGGACGGGAGTCCGCGTGAGCAGCCCAAGCCCTTCGGCGAGCTACCTGCGCGACCATGCCCTCACGAGCGGGGCGTGCTCCACAGCGGGACGCATGCTCGAGAGCGCGGTCGAGGAGCACGGCACGCTCTCCACAGAGCTGCGCGAGCTCGTCGAGCGTCATCCCCGCCTCCTCCGCTGCGTGGCGCCGTCCGTTGCGTGGGCGCTCCAGCGAGCCGCGCCCACGACGGCTGGCTGGCGCACCCTCGCCGCATCGCGAGACGCCAGGGGATTCCTGCCGGCCCCGGAGTTGTTCGGCGCAGAGCTGGACGCAGCGATCGACACGCTGGAGCGCGCGGTGGTCGAGCAGCCTCGGGGTCGGCGGCGCGCGGTGCTCGCTGGGTGGCTGACCGAGGTGATGGGGACGAACGGGCAGGAGGGCGAGTCATGAGTCCGAACATCGTGCAAATTGGGCTGTGTTTTGGCTGTGATAAGCGGGCGCGCCTCGACGACGGGGTCTGCCTGGAGTGCCTCTCGGTGCGTGGACGACGGTGGGCGGAGCTCTCCCACCGCTGCCGCACCGAGCCCGAGTTCGCGGCGCGGGTGCTCAGCCAGATCGTGAACGAGCGCGGACGAGCGCTGTTCCTACGCATGTACGGACACGTCCTGAGGGGCACGGGCGCGGAGTAGCGCGAACGGACGCGCGTGCGTCCACCTGTGCCTTCCCTGAGCACGAATCGGGGGCGTACCCCCCCGATTCCGTAGGTCGGGGCATGTCGTGCGTATTGGGCCTCGAGGACGGTCGACTCCCGCGGAGAGGCGCCGTCCCCCCGCTCTTTGACAACGAACACGCTCGGGCCGTGCCCCACGGCGTGTGATCCGCTTCTTCATCACCACGATCCCAGTCAGAAAGGAAAACCCCATGAAACAAGAGACGATTCTTCGTGCAGCCTTTCGTGAGCTCCGTGACCCAGGCACCCCCTCGCCCAGCCTCGATGCGGCTTGCGCCGTCCTGGCGCTCGATCCGCGTTGGGTCGGGTCGAGGCTCGAGGAGGAACCTCACGCGATCCTCGCGGACCTCGCCCCCGATCGGTTGAGCTGCCTGACCAACCTTCTGCCGCTCCCCCGGCTCAGTCTCCTCCCCTCGTGCCAGGAGGCCTGCCTCACCGCGTTCGCTACCACGAGGGAAGGGTCGGCGAGCGGCCTCGATCAGCCCGTCAGTCTGCCCGGCTTGTGGCCAGTGCGGAGGGCCCACGCGCTCGCCGAGCTGGCGTCCAAGCTCGGCTGCTTCGCGAGGCTGTCGGTCGCCGATCTCCTCTGGCTCTTCGCGTGGGACGAGTACGCGGACCCCACGTTCTACGACGACCTCGACGGGTGGTGCCAGGCCCGCGATCCCTTGCCCGTGGCTGTTGCCGAGCTCGTTCGAGATCTGCGGGCAGATGAAGACAACTCCCCCATTCTCGACCGCCTCGCCGCGTGGGTCGTCCCGTCGGTCGAGGGAATGCTGGACCTGGCGGGCTGGGAGGCCGCGGGACGCCGGGATCCCCCTTGGAAGGAGGCCACGGAGCGGTGGGCACGCGGAGAGAGCGCCACCGAGTCGGACGCGGCGGTGCTCGCGGAGAGCCTCGATCCCGAGTGCTCCGCCAGCGCGGCGGCCCTCGAGCTCGCCCAGCAACGACACGGAAGTATCGCGCAGCTGCTCCGCAAAGCGCACGCCACCACGGACAGGCCGACCGTTCGAGTCCTGCTCAGTGCCTGGCACGTCACGTTCGGGGGTGTGTCGTGATTCGCCGTCCCTTCGCCCCGGAGGCGGCACGGCTCGCGCTCGACGCGGCGGACGAATCCGACGAGACCACAGACGACGACCGCGTCTTTGCAGCCAAGGTACTCGCCAGCCTCCTCCCGCGGTTGGGCGGGGACTTCATGCGCGATCAGGTGCACACGTTCTTGACGCTCATTCAGCGCATCCCGCCCCTCCGCCGGCCTCGGGACCTGCAGAAGGTGCTCGAGCCACTCCTCCACGACGATCCGACTCTCGGCCGAGTCGTCGAGGAACTGGACGCGGCCTCGCGAGCCGCGTGGGAGGAGCTCAGGGAGCAGATGAGGTCTCGCCAGCGCGCAACGACCGGTGGCGACAAGTGAACGACATCGCCACGATCGGGCGATGCATCGCGTGTAACCGGCCCTCGCGTCTCCACAACGGGATCTGCCAGGCGTGCGTCACACGTCGCGGCCCTCGGTGGGCAGAGCTCGCAAGGTGGTGCCGCCGCGACGTGGAGTTTGCCCTCGCGCTCTACGAGAGCCTGAAGAGCGATCGAGGGCGGTCGCTCTTCCTCGAGATCTACGGCACGAGTCTGGTTCGAGGCGCAAGCAGCACGGGGCGCGTGCCGCCGCACGCGCGGGCCTGCTCGAGCCACTACGAGGACGCGATCCCGCCTCCCCCGATGAGAGGCGGCGATCCGTGACGCCCGCTCGTGGGGCATGGCTCGTCCTCGCGCTCCCGCTCCTGATGGCGTGTCGGGAGGCCTCGCCTCGGGTCGACGACGCGAGCGTCCCGACCGAACGCGAGCCGACGGAGCCGTCATGGGGGGCGCCGCCGCGGGCGGCCGAACCTCCGCCCGAGCCCCCTCGACCGGCCGCGAGGGTGAGCGCGGAGCGGCGCGCGCCGCCCCTCGACCTCTCGGCCGAGCGCCTGGAATCCGCGTGGCCCTCGCTCCTCGGGGAGCGGGTGCGACTCCGAGCGAAGATCGAGCGGGCGATCGACCTGACCCGCGTGCTCGTCCGCGCCGGTGGCCGCAGGTTTCTCGTGAACCTGCGCCCGACGCGGCTGTGGAGCGGAGTGGCCACCCGGACCTTCGTCGTGCTCGGTCAGGCGCTCGCGCCCATCCACGGGGAGACGGAGCTCGTCGAGCTCATGCTCGACGACGACTTGCCACGAGCAGACGCCGCCTCTGAAACCCCGTCTGAAACCCCATGATCGCCCACTCGGAATGCTTGGGGAGCGAGAGTGGCTCGCTCCCCGCGGTCGGGCCGGGCGAGTGGCTTGCCGGCCCATCGCGGGCAGGTCCGGATGACCCGGGAGGTCGCCTGAAGGCGGGTTGGAAGCCCGCGCCTCGGCGCTAGTGGACTCAAACGAAGTAGCGCTCTTTCAGCACACTCGCGGTCTCCACCGGGAGCGCGCCCGGCGTCCCCACCAGGTCCTCCAACGTCCTCGCCTCGAACGTGGCTCCATCCCGCAAGAGCTCGCGATACCTCGCCGCGGCCCCGGCGAAGCTCGGGTTCCCCTCGGGATAGGCCAACACGAAGCGCCCCCACGTCCAGCGCTTCGACGGGTGCTGGAGCATCGCGAGCACGAGCAGGTGATCGAGCCAGAGCTGCTGCAGATCCGTGCCCACGATTCGCTCGCGCCATCCCTCCGAGAACACGCCGGAGCGCTCGGTGACCTCGGCGTACCGCGCGAGCGCGGCGGCCTTCGGGGCGGGCTCCGCGATCGCGTGCTCGTGGTACTTGGTCTCGACCCCCACGATGGCGCGCTGCTCGCTCCCCGTGGTGAGCTCGAACGCTGCGTCGAACGCGCTCTGGTTGCCAAGGAAGGAAGGGTCACGCCGTCCCGGGGAGTGCTCGAAGCGGAGCTCGACGTCACCGGGCGGAGCGTCCGGCCACCACGCCCGCACGGCGCGAGTCGCCGCCTCGCGAGAGCCGGCGAGATCGCCGAACAGGTTGAAGCACAGCGGCATCGACGAGAGCAGATCCGCCCAGAGTCGGTCCTCGCCGATCATCTGGTGGGGCTCGGGCGTCGCGATGCGGGCACGCACCGCGGCGAGGGCGCCCGGCGTGAGGAAGTTCGCCCCGGTGGCGCGTGCGAACTCGAGCTCGAGCCGGCTCCCAACCGGGGTCGACTCCAAACCACCGCCATAGGGCTGGGCTCCTATCGGGTGGCCTCGCGCCTCACGCCATCGGGCCTGTCCGGCCCGGGCGCGCTGCTTCCACGCGGTGGTCGCTGGGTCACGGGAGACGCGATCGACCGAGAACGTCGTGTGCGCGGGCGCGGTCCTTGGGGCGTGGGGCGTGTCGGTCACTTGTCTCTCCTGAGGCCGATGGCTTCGCCGTGGCCGCGGCGGCGTCTCGAGGGCTGCCGCGAGAGTACCTGCAACACTCCCCACGTGTTGGGTTTCCTGAGCGACACCCCCTTCTCTTTCGGCGTGCGACTCCCCGGGGCTCGCTCTACGATCGCCCGATGTCGACTCAAGTCTCCACTCCGAGCTTCGTCCCGCCGACCTCGCTGGTCGAGTCGATCCGCGCCGGGCGCTGCGTGGCGTTCGTGGGCGCGGGCTTCGCGGCGCCAACGATCCCAGGCTGGCACGGGCTGCTCACTCGGCTCGCCAAGAAGGTAAAGAACCCCGCCGTCAGGAGCCGAATTCAGGAGTGGCTCGGGCCAAGCGCCGACAAGCTGACGTCGCGTGACTTCGAAGGCCTCGGCGAGGAGCTGAAGGCCGCGCTCGGCTCGGAGACCGAGCTCCGCGAGCACCTCCGCGAGGTGCTCTCCGTGACGCCGAGCCCGGGCACGGTGAGGCGCCTCGAGCTGCTCCGCGCCATCCCCTTTCACTGCGTCCTCACGACGAACTTCGATGACCTCCTCGGAGAGGCCTCGCTCCCCGACGCGGAGACCTTCGCGGGTGTGCTCACCGCCGAGACCCGTGAGTGGTGGCACCACGAGTTCTGGGACCGGGGCGGGCGGCAGGCCCACTGGGACAACCGGCTCCTCGCGCTCCACGGGCGAGCCTCGGACGACCGCGGAGAGCTCGTGTTCGCCACGCGGAGCTACCGGCGGTTGCTCCACGAGGTGCCGGCGTATCGCGCCTTTCTGCGCACGCTCTTCGCCACGCGCAACGTGCTCTTCTTGGGTTTCTCGTTCACCGACGCGTACATCAGCGAGCTGCGCTCCGAGATCCTCGCCATGATCGGGGTCGAGGGCGCGCGCCGGGGGCTGAGCGACTACGCGATCCTGGAGGACGTGCCGCCCGCCCTCGCCAGTCACCTCGAGAAGCGGGAGGCGCTCGTGCCGCTCAGGTACTCGACGGTCGAGAACGGGACGGCCAAGACGAACTTCGACGGCTTCGACCGATGGCTCGAGGCCATTCACGACGCCACCGCGCCGCGCGAGTCGCTGCGCGCGAAGCTCCAGGGGAAGCGCATCCTCTGGTGCGATCCCGCGCGACAGCGAAACGCGCCGGGCAAAGAGATCCTCCGCGGCGCGCGGTCCGACGGCGTGTTCGTCGAGGAGGTCGAGACGGTCGAGCAGGCCGTCGCCGCGTTGGAGCGGTCGGGAGCGACTCCCTACGATCTCGTGATCACGCGGTGGGGACACCGCGCGCCCGGCGCGTCGGACGCGCTCGAGCTGCTCGAGCGGCTCGCGCACGGGCCGCGCCCGCCCGTCGTCGTCTTCGCCTCGGGGCACGAGCGAGCGGCGAACCGCGCGCTCGCGCTCCGGCGCGGGGCGCTCGCGTACACGGACACGTGGGGCGAGCTCTTCAAGACGCTCGAGCGCCTCCTCACCGACGGGGACTGGCGGCCCCGGCCGGCGCGCGCGTCCGCGCCTTGATGGAGCCTCAGTCTCCGAGGACCACCGACAAGCTCAGGTGCACGCCGGGCACGTCGATCGGGCGCCCCGCGTCGAGCGCGTCCAGAACCTTGGCCCACGTCGCGCGGGTCAGCGCGATCGTGAAGCCGTCCTCCATCGTGTTCATGTCGTCCGCCTTGGCCAGGTTCGTCACCAGGACGAAGTTGCCGCCGATGCGGGTCAGGGAGTCGTCCCGCGAGAGCGCGACGTTGGAGTCGCGCCCGGGCTGCCAGAGGAGGCTCGCGTCCGCGAGCGGGTCGAGGCCGCCGAGCACGGCGACCCCGATGTCGGGCCCAGCCGAGCGCATGTCCGCGACGAAGGCGCGCGCCTCCGCCCGGGGCACGGTGAAGACGAGCCTGTGTGTCCCGGAGGGCGGTCGGTCGATGCGCGCGGCGGAGCGAGTCAAGCGGTAGCGCTGCACGCGACCGAGGACGCTGCCGCCCATCTCGCTCACTTCTCGGAGCTCCGCGCGCTCCCGGTCGAACCACGGGGTCGTCGGGTACTGCCGCTGGGTGTTGCCGAGCAGAGTCAGGACGCGTGCGTGCCCGAGGTCCTCCGCTACGGCGAGCTCCCTCCTCGTCAGCACGATCGCGGTGAGGAAGCGGCTGGGCGTCGGCACGCCGGCGAGCGCCTGCCCCCGCGTGTACACGAGGCCCCCGACGTCCGGGCGCAGGAAATTTGTGCCCGCGCGGAATTGGCTGTGGTTGCCCGCGCCCACGATCTTGCCCTGGCGCGCGAAGGTCTGGACGTCCTCCAACGCCCCGATGGGAGCGCGCGGAAACGCGGTCTCGCCCGGCGCCCGCCGCACCGAGAGCGCGACCTCCTGTTGGCCGAGGAGCTCGAGCCCCTCGGTGACATAGGTCCAGCAGGGCACAGGCCCCGAGCGTGAGGGGATGTCGTGGGAGTACACGCGCGTGCGCATCTGGGGGCCCATCTCGACGGTCGCGGCCAAGACGGCGGCCGGCGCGGTGGGGGCCGCGGTCGGGGCGCCGAGATCCTGGGTGGCGCCCGCGGGGGAGAGCGGCGCGGGGGCAGGCTCGAGCGGCGCCCAGCGCGGGTCGGGCGTGCCGCGCGGAGCCTCGCAGCCCGCCAAGAGGGGCAGTAGACAGGCGAGGCCGACGAGGCCCGCCAATCGCGCGAAGAGGGGGCGTGGCGCGAGGTGCGCGCCGCGGCGGCGTGGGGACGGTTGCGATCGCAGGGGCATGGCGGGTTTCCTCGAGGTTCGGTTGGTGCACAGAGGCAGTCCTCGGTCGCCCGGCTTGTGAGCGCCTGCCAGCGGAGCCGCCCTCTCGGACGAGACAGCGCTCGTCGCGTGCACGGCGGGTGAACAGGTGGTCACCGGCTCAAAATCCGCGTGCGCGCGCCCCATGGCAGTGCTATCGCGCGCTCACCAACTTCGGGGGAGGTCACCAATGAGCACGTCCAAGGTCTTCGGGTGGGTCGTCGTGTCGGGGCTCGCCGCGCTCGTGAGCGCGTGCGGGGCTGCCTCTCCCTCGGAGCCGTCCGACGGCGTCGACGAGGTGGGCGCGGCGCTGAAGTCCGGCTGCCACTGGGACTGCCCGAAGTGCCCGCCCCACAAGATCTGCCCGCTCGGCATGTGCGTCGAGGTCTGCCCCGGGAAGACCTGCACGCAGACCGCGCTCTGCATCCAGGGCTACACGTGGTCCGCGAAGCGCTGCGCCTGCGTCGCCGATCCGGCCGCGCCCGCGCCCGTCCCGAGCACCTGCACGACCGACGCCGACTGCCGCACCTTCGCCGACTACTGCACGGGCTGCGACTGCCGCGCGCTCTCGAGCACCGATCCGGATCCGGTCTGCTCCGGCCCGGGCGTCCGCTGCTTCGCCGATCCCTGCATGGCCACCTCGGCGGTCTGCATCAACGGGAGCTGCTCGCTCCAGTAGGTCGCGCGGGCGCTCTCGCGCGTGCGCGACATGCAGCACCGCAGCTCGCCCGCAGCCGGACGGGTTGCCTGGCATATGCCGAGGTCAGGCTTCGGCCGCTTGGCGGCCCGCATGGGCTGCAGACGACGTGGAGCGTCGTGCCCAGGGCGGGCCTCGTTCCCGCCGCCGCGCGCGAAGGACTCGGGCGGACTGTTCGTGAGTCAGGACCGGCCGACGCGCGAGGGGGGCGGGACGTCGTACTGGGCCACGCTCATGCGCCCGGAGAGGGGCCCCGTGAGGTCGCCCTGATCCGTGTCCTCGTAGATGCTCTCCCCGTGCTGGCTGATGTCGAGCCCCGCCTCCTCCGACGCCTGCGAGACGCGCAGCGGGCGGAACGCGTTGACGAGCTTGAAGAGCCCGTAGGCACCGAAGAACGAGAACGCGCACACGATCACGAGGGCGAGGCCGTGGAAGCCGAGGAGCCTGAACGACCCGTGGATGGCCCCACCCTCCTTGGCGAACACCGCCGTGAGGATCATGCCGACGAGCCCGCCGACGCCGTGGCACGGGAAGACGTCGAGCGTGTCGTCGAGGGTGGACTTGGTCTTGAGGTGGACCGCGACGTTGCTCGCGATCGCGCCGAGCGCGCCGAGCGTGAGGCTCGCGCCGACGTCGACGTAGCCTGCGGCCGGCGTGATGGTGACGAGGCCGACGACCGCGCCGATGCACGCCGCGAGCGCGGAGGGCTTGCGCCCGCGGAGCGCGTCCACGAGGAGCCACGCGATCGCCGCGGAGGCCGACGCGGTGTTCGTCGTGAGGAAGGCCTGGATCGCCGTGGCGTTGGCGGCGAGCGCCGAGCCCGCGTTGAACCCGAACCAGCCGAACCACAACATGCCCGTACCTAGCATCACGAACGGGACGTTCGCGGGCGTGTGCGCCTCGCTCTCGACGTGCGCCTTCCTTCGGCCGAGGACGATGGCCCCCGCGAGCGCCGCCACGCCGGCCGAGATGTGGACGACCGTCCCGCCCGCGAAGTCGAGCACACCCCACTTGTGGAGGAAGCCGTCGGGGTGCCACGTCCAGTGGGCGAGCGGGGCGTAGATGAAGAGCGAGAACAGCACCATGAACAGCACGTAGGCGGAGAACCGCACGCGCTCGGCGAACGAGCCGGTGATCAGCGCGGGCGTGATGATCGCGAACTTCAGCTGGAAGAGGCCGAACAGCATGAGCGGCACGGTCGGGGACAGGTCGGGGTGCGTCGCCGCGCCGACCCCCCTCCACATGAAGAACGTCATCGGGTTCCCGATGACGCCGTGGATCGAGTCGCCGAACGCCAGGCTGAACCCCACGACGACCCAGAGCACGCTCACCACGCACATGGCGACGAAGCTCTGGAGCATGGTCGAGATGACGTTCTTCCCCTGCACCATCCCGCCGTAGAAGAACGAGAGGCCGGGGGTCATCAAGAGGACGAGCCCGGTCGCGGTGAGCATCCACGCGACATCGCCCGGGGCTGCCGCGGGCCCCTGCGGAGGCGGGGCGCCCGCGGGCGCGAGCATGCCCACGGGCCCGAGCGCGAGCAGCCCGAGGAGGAGCGCCCAGGTGAGGTGCCGTTTGCTCATCCCGCGCGCCCCCTCACGGGAGCCGCCGGAGCCGCGTCACCACGGGCAAGTGATCGCTGTAGCCCGTGCGCTCCAGGTCCTGCGCCCGCGGCCGCACGCCGCGCTCGAAGAACGTCGCGGGCGTGCCGTCCGGCGCGAGCAAGAACGGGGCACGCAGGACCTGCGTGGAGCCCGGCACCCACGCGAGGCCACGCTCGTCGAGGAGGCCGGGTGTCACGAAGATGTGGTCGAGGGCGGTCCACTGTCCATCGTCTCCAGTGTAGGGGTAGGGGCGCGTGAAATGGGTCCCTCCGTCGCGGGAGGGGCGCGTGTCGAGCAGCGTCGCGGAGCGCGACGGCTCGGCGAGGTGTGCGGGGTCCGAGGTCGCGCGGAGCCCGCGCGCGCCGAACGCGTCCTCGTCGGGCGTCGCGTTGAAGTCCCCGAGGACGAGGATCTCGACGTCGGGCTCGGCGCGGAGGCGATCTTCGATCAGGTCGCGGAGCCTTCGGCCGACGTCCAGGCGCTGGGCAGCGAAGCGCCCCGTGCCCGCGGGCCAGTGGTTCACGAGCAGGGTGAGCGGCGCGCCCTCGACGTCGAGCGTGACCTCGAGGATGCCGCGCGCCTTGCGGATGCCGACGGCGTGGAGCTTTGGCGGCCCCGCGGGAGCGAAGCGGCTCAAGACGGCGTTGTCCAGCCCGTAGGCGCAGTCCGTCTCGAGGTGGATCACGGTCTCGTACCCGAGGTCGCCGAGCGCGTCGCGGAGGCGCTCGGCGACGCCGCGGTTCTCCACCTCGTTCAGCGCGAGGACGTCGGGTCCGCGCCCGGCGTTGATGGCGCGGATCGCGCGCCCGAGGTTCGCGAGCTTGCGCGCCAGCTTCGCCTCGTCCCAGGCGAAGAAGCCGTGCGGGAGGTAGTTGTGGTCCTCCTTTTCGTGATCTTTCTCGCAGTCGAAGAGGGCCTCCACGTTGTACGTGGCGACGACGATCTCGCCCTCCGCGGCGGCTGCGCACGGATCGAGCCGTGAGTCCATGCCCCCCTCCAGTGGTCTGTGCCGCAGCGTAGCCCGACTCGGGCGGGGCGAACGGGATTTCGGGCGCGCCGTGGTGATCGAAGAGCCAAGGAGCCCCGAAATCGTCGCTGAACGCTTCGTGCGCCACGCGCCGCCGCGCGCGCGTTCCCCGTTGATCGCTGGGACGATGGCAGGTACGACGAACCACCAACCCACGCAGAACGGAGCACGAAATGTCGGGAATTCGCACGACCGCGGGCCGCGGCAGACTCTACGAGAGCATCCTCGACACGGTCGGCGACACCCCGTGCATCCGGGTGAGCCACCTCGCTCCCGGCAACGTCCGGCTCTACGTCAAGGCAGAGGCGTTCAACCCCGCGAGCTCCGTGAAGGATCGCCTCGCGCTCAACATCATCGAGGCCGCCGAGCGCGAGGGGCGCCTCGAGCCGGGGCAGACTGTGGTCGAGGCGACCAGCGGAAACACGGGCATCGGCCTCGCGATGGTCTGCGCCGCGAAGGGCTATCCGCTCGTGGTGACCATGGCCGACAGCTTCTCGATCGAGCGCCGCAAGCTGATGCGCTTCCTCGGCGCCAAGGTCGTCCTCACGCCTCGCGCCGACAAGGGCATGGGCATGTACGAGAAGGCGGAGGAGCTCGCCAAGGCCAACGGCTGGTTCCTCGCGCGCCAGTTCGAGACCAGCGCGAACGCGGACATCCACGAGCAGACCACCGGCCGGGAGATCGTCGCCGACTTCGCCAACGAGCGGCTCGACTACTTCGTCAGCGGCTACGGCACCGGCGGCACCGTGACCGGCGTCGCGCGCGTGCTGCGCCGGGAGCGGCCCGACACGAAGATCGTCCTCTCCGAGCCATCGAACGCGCAGCTCCTCGGCAGCGGAAAGCCGCAGGAGCGGCGCGCCGAGCACGCGCCCGCGGCGAGCCACTCGTCGTTCGAGCCCCACCCCATCCAGGGCTGGACCCCGGACTTCATCCCCTGGGTCCTCCAGGAGGCGGTCGACAAGAACCTTTACGACGAGGTCATCCCGATCCCGGGTCCCGAGGCGATCCAGTGGTCGCGCAAGCTCGCGCAGCGTGAGGGCATCCTCACCGGCGTCTCGGGCGGGGCCACGTTCGGCGTCGCGATGCAGGTCGCGTCGCGAGCGCCGGAGGGCGCGGTCATCCTCTGCATGCTCCCCGACACGGGGGAACGCTACCTGTCGTCGCCTCTCTTCGAGGGCATCCCCGAAGAGATGACCCCCGACGAGATCGCGCTCTCCAAGTCGACGCCGAAGTTCCAGATGCCGTAGGCCGGCCGACCATGTCCACCACGGATCGCGCGCTCACCGCAGAGCTCCTCGCCGACGCGGCTCGACGAGCGCAGCGCTACCTCGGCTCGCTCGAGACGCGCAACGTCGCGCCGAGCGCGGAGGCCGTGCGCGCGCTCGCGGGCTTCGAGGAGCCGCTCCCCGACGCCCCGAGCGATCCGAGGGAGACGCTGCGCATGCTCGACGAGGTCGGCTCGCCGGCGACCACGGCGATGGCCGGCCCGCGGTTCTTCGGCTTCGTGATCGGCGGCGCGCTCCCGGTCACCGTGGCGACGAACTGGCTCACCACGGCGTGGGACCAGAACACGGGCCTCTGGGCGCCGACCCCGGCGACGGCGGCGCTGGAGGAGGTGGCGCTCCGGTGGCTCCTCGAGCTGTTCGACCTCCCGCGCGACTCAGGCGGGGCGTTCGTCACGGGCGCGAACGTCGCGAACCTCACGGCGCTGGCCGCCGCCCGCCGCGCGGTGCTGGCCCGCGCGGGCTGGGACGTCGAGGGGGACGGGCTCTTCGGCGCCCCGCCGATCACCGTGATCGTGGGCGCGGAGGTTCACCCGACCGTCACCAAGAGCCTCGGCATCCTCGGGCTCGGGCGCAAGCGCGTCATCGTGGTCCCGGTGGACGGGCAAGGCCGCATGCGCGTCGAGGCGCTCCCGCGCATCGAGGGTCCGACGATCGTGTGCGCCCAGGCTGGGAACGTGAACACGGGCGCCTTCGACCCGCTCGCTGACCTCGCCGACGCCGCGCGGAGCAGCGGCGCCTGGCTCCATGTCGACGGCGCGTTCGGCTTGTGGGCGCGAACGGCGCCGTCGAGGCGGTCCTTCGCGGAGGGGATCGAGCGCGCGGACTCGTGGGCGACCGACGCGCACAAGTGGCTCAACGTGCCCTACGACAGCGGCTTGGCGCTCGTCCGCGACGTGCACGCGCTCCGCGCGTCGATGGCGATCACCGCCGAGTACCTCCCGACCGAGGGCGGGCGACGCAACCCCGCCGATCACACGCCGGAGCTCTCCCGGCGCGCGCGCGGCGTCGACGTGTGGGCGGCCCTCCGCACGCTGGGTCGAAGCGGCGTCGCCGACCTCATCGAGCGGACGTGCGCGCACGCGCGCCGCTTCGCGGAGGGGCTCGCCCAGGCGGGGTACGCCATCTTGAACGACGTCGTGCTAAACCAGGTGCTGGTCTCGTTCGGCGACGCGGCGCGGACCCAGCGCGTCATCGCGGCCATCCAGGAGGACGGCACGTGCTGGTGCGGGAGCACGGTCTGGCAGGGAAAGACCGCGATGCGCATCAGCGTCTGCTCGTGGGCGACGACCACGGAGGACGTCGACCGCAGCCTCGCCGCGATGCTCCGCGCGGCGGCCGGCTGAGACCCCCGATCCCGGCTCGCCGCCCCTGCACCGCGCGCAATCGAGTACGCTGGGGCGATGCACCGCGTCCCGCTCCGCGCGCTCACGGTCGCCGCCCTCGCCCTCGCCCTCGCCCCCGCGTGCGAGAAGCGTGAGGCCGCGCCACCCGCGTCGTGGGAACCGCGGCGGACGTGCGCCGGAGCCGACGAGTGCCGCCCCGCTCCCGCGTGCTGCCCGTCGCCCTGTACGAGCGACGTGATCCACCGCGACGACGTCGCCGCCGTCCAGCGGCGCGTCGACGCGACCTGCTCCAAGGCAGCCCGCGCCAACTGCCCGGTCGCGGGCGCGTGCGTCAGCCACGTCTACGCCTGCGTCAGGGGGCGGTGCGCGCTCGTCCTGGAGGGCAGCGCCGACTGGCCGGCCCCGAACGCGAGCGTCGCGCCGTCGGCCTCGGCGGCCGAGCCCGTGGACGTGGCGCCGCCCGTGGACGCCGGGCCCG
>CAZHGG010000052.1:0-13922 GCA_964531755.1 uncultured Polyangiaceae bacterium | reverse complement strand
GGCGCGGCCGAGCACCGCGTCGTGAGGTCGCCACGCGCGGCGGATGAAGTCGAGCAGCGAGACCGCGACGGCGACCGCGATGCCCTGGAGCGCGCCGAGGAGCGCCACCGCGAGGAAGGCGACGAGCGACAAGGCGAAGTCGGCGCGCCGCACCCTGTAGAACACCCGCAGCGCGGCGAGGTCGAAGAGCCGCAGCGCCGCGCTGATGACCACGGCGGCGAGCGCGGTCGTGGGGAGATCACGGAGGAGCCACGGCGCGGCGACGAGGAGCACAACGATCGACAGCGCCCCCACGACGCCCGTGAGCTGCGTGCGCGAGCCGGCCGACTCCGCGACGGGCGTGCGCGACGAGCTGCTGCTGATGGGGAACCCGCGGAGGAGCCCCGCGACGATGTTCGCGGCGCCCAGCCCGATGAGCTCCCGGTTCGGATCGACCCTCACCCGGTTTCGGGCCGCGAACGTCCGTGAGAGCACGCTCGTGTCGGCGAACGAGACGAGCGCGATCCCCGCGCCCGCGATGGCGAGGTCGGCGAGCTCCGAGAGGTGCACGAGCGGCAGCGAGGGGATGGGCACTCCGCGCGGCACCGTGCCGACCACGGAGATGCGGGCGCTCGCGCCGAGCCACCGCACCGCGAGCGTCGCGCCGACCACCGCGAAGAGCACGCCCGGGAGCTTCGGGGCCGCGGCGCGCAGCGCGAGGATGAGCGCCAGGCAGGCGGCGCCGATGACGACGGCCTCCGGCTTGGCGCGTCCCGCGAGCACGCCGCGCACGAGGCGGGTCGCGGTGTCGGGCACGCTCTCGCCGCCCGCCGAGAACCCGAAGAGCTTCGGGAGCTGCGACACGAGCACCGCCAGGGCCATGCCATTCATGTAACCTACACGTACAGGCTTGGAGAGCAGGTCTGTGAGGAAGCCCGCCTTGGCGAGGCCTGCGACCACGCAGAAGAGGCCCGTGAACAGCGCGAGCACCGCGCCGAGCGCGACGGCGCGCTCGGGATCGCCGCCGGCCTTCGCGGTGACGGCGGCCGCGATGAGCACGGCGAGGGCCGAGTCGGGGCCGAGCACCATGATGCGCGAGGGGCCGAAGAGGGCATAGGCCAGCAGAGGGCCGATCGTGGCGTAGAGCCCGGTGATCGCCGGCAGGCCCGCCGCCTCGGCGTAGCCCATGCCGGCCGGCACGAGCAGGGCCGTGAGCACGAGCCCGGCGGTCACGTCGTGCCGCAGCCAGGCGCGCTGGTAGTGGCGGAGGACCCAGAGCCCGGGGAGCCACGCCATGAGCCCGCTCGCCGGCGCGGGCGGGATCCCGACGCCGGCCGCCGACACCGGCCCGCTCGGCCCGTACGACGAGGGCGCCGGGGCTCGGTCTTCGCGCATCCGGGGAGGCTACCAGAGTCTCGGCGGCCGCCGCGCGGCGAGCGCGGGGCGGCGGCGTGGCCCCCGGAGGCGGTCGATTCTGGCGCGGGCCGCCTCTCGACCGCTCACGTCACCCTACGGGTGACCGCAATATCCGTCGCTCATGCAGTAGCCGCACCCCTGCGTCACGAAATCGGCGCAGTCCGTGGTGGAGGTGCACTTGTTGATATCGCCGATCGACTGGCCGGGGCAGCCTGTTCGGCAATACGCGGCGGTCCCTTTTTGGCAGCCGCCACCGCCGCTGATACCCCCGCCGCTGGCCGGCGGCTCGGCGTTCTTCTTGATACAAGTCAAGAGCGCTTCACCTTGGCTGTCACACCCGGTCGGGTTCGCGAGCCCCTCCGCGTCGCACGCCCAGGTCTTGGCGGCGCTCGCGCACTGGACGAACGCGTTGCCGTCGGTGGTGCACGCCGAGGGGATGATCGACGGCACCTTCGCGCAGCCGGCCTCGCAGGTGTTGGGATCTTCCTTTGCGCACTTCGCCACCGCGATCTTTGCGCAGACGTCCTTGCACGTCGCGGCGTCGATGCGCACCGGGCTGGCGCCCGTGGGCGTGGAGGTGCCGGATGCGCCCGCTGGCGTCGTGGTGGTCGAGCTGCAGGCGCTCGCGCCCAAGAGGCTCAGCCAGGTCAACGCGCCGACGGCCAGCGTGGGGAGTCGTCGAGGCCTCGGGCGGAGCGCATGGAATCGAGTGTTCATGGTGAATGGCACTATAGCGGAGGCGATTGGCGGCACAAGCCAACATGAGGTCTCCGCGTGAGCGCTCGTCACCGCGTCGAACCGGTGAAAATGTGCGACCCTGAGCCGATGCGCGTGCTCGTGACCGGCGGAACGGGGGGCGTCGGCGCGCGGGTGACCGCGCGGCTGCTCGAGCGAGGAGACGAGGTGCTCGTGCTCACGCGCGACGCGGGGCGGGCGCGGGCCGTGCTCGAGCCGCGCGTCGCGATCGTGGAGGGCGACCCCTCCCATGCGGGCGCCTGGCAAGACGTCGTCGCGGGCTGCGACGGCGTCGTGCACCTCGCCGCACACAGCATCTGGGGGCGGCGCTGGAGCGCCCGCGAGAAGACGCTCATCCGCACGAGCCGCGTCGAGGCCACGACGCGCGTCGCCGAGGCGGTGGCGCGCGGGCGAGGCCGCGTGGCCCTCGTGTCCGCGTCCGCCGTGGGGCAATACTACGGCGCCCACGGCGACGAGCCCGTGGGCGACGACGGCGCGCGCGCGGCGAGCGGGGAGCGCGGGGCGAGCTTCATCGCCAGCGTCTGCGCCGACTGGGAGGGCGCGTGCGACCCCGCGCTCGAGGCCGGCGCGCGGGTCTCGTACGCGCGAATCGGCGTGGTGACCTCGTCCGCGGTGGGGATGATGGCGCCGCCGTTCCGCGGGTTCCTCGGGGGCGTCCCGGGCTCGGGGACGCAGTGGGTGCCCTGGGTGGACCCTAGGGATCTCGCCGACATGCTCCTCTTCGCGCTCACCTGCGCGGAGCTCTCCGGCCCCTTCAACGCCGTCGGCCCCGCGCCGGTGCGCATGCGGGAGCTCGCCCAGACCCTCGGCCGCGTGCTCGGGCGCCCCGTGTGGGCGCCGCTCCCCGCCTTCGTGGTCGAGGGCGTGCTCGGCGGCGTGTCGTGCATGGCCCTCTCGGGGGCGCGCGCGCTCCCCGAGAAGCTCCAGAGGCTGGGATTTCGCCACACCCACGTCGACCTCGAGGCTGCGCTCCGCGACGCGGTCGCCGGCCGGGCCTGAAGGGGCTGAGCCGGCCGAACGACACCGAAGACTACCTCTCCGCCCGAAGCACACACGGGTAGAGCGAGTGGCCAAAGAGCTCGGTGCCCTCGGGTCGCCAGCGGGCGGTCGAGGCGCTCCCCCGTCTCCTTCGCAGGGGGGCGGCGAAGGAGCACGCCCCGGCCGCGTGCGCCACGACCTCGTCCGCCGGCCGGGCCTCACGGCGGTGGCAGCGCGAAGTCCCCGAGCGAGTCGAGGCGTACGCGGTAGATGTTGGTCCGGCCGCGGGTCCCCGGATGCGCTTCGCGGACGCGCAGGAAGACCTCGGTCTCGGTGATCGCGAGGACGTGCTGGAAGTCGGGGTTGGAAGACGGGGTGCCCGGGATGTGCCAGGCCGCGCCATCGGAGAGTCGAGCGATGAATGCGCCGCTGATCGAGCCGCCGTCGTCCATGAGCCGCGTGAGTGTGCGCCCCGCGTAGCCGTGGCCGACCGCGAAGGCGATGACGCCGAAGGGATAAGCGGTGAGATCTGTGCGAAGCACACGCTTCTGGAGCTTGGCAGGATCGCGCGTGAAGGGCGCCGTGACGAGCTTGACCTTCTTGTACGGATAGCCCGGGGGCGCCTCCTCGCCCTCGACCCACACCCAGGCCTTGCCGTCGGTGCCGAGATCGCCAGCGCCGCGTGTGCGGTCGGCGCCAAAGTTGACGAAGTCTTTGACGCCGCTCTCGGGAGTCCAAAGCTGCTCCTTCGACGAAGGGCCGTCGGCTGCCCAGTAGAAGAAGTCGTTGAAGAAGTAGAGCTGGCTGAGGCTCGTGCCCTCGTTGGCGGCGCTCCAGATGGGCCTGCGCGTGGTGGGGTCCGTCCAGGTGTAGAGCGCGAAGCCGCCGTTCTCGAAGTCGATGAAACCCGGGTTGCCTGCGAGCACACTGTGGACCCGCTTGTCGGCGAAGCGCACGAGCTTCTTGGGGCGGAAGTCGTCGATATGCCCGCCGATCGCGCCGCCGCCCTCTCCGGAGATGCGCTCGCCGTCGGACTCGAAGACGCGAAATGCGTAGTGAGAGCCGTTGCCCTCGGAGCCCACGAGGAGGCACAAGGTGGGTGTCTGGGAGTGCACGGCGACCTTCACTGGGCCGTCGACTTCGGCGACGAGGTCGATGCGCTGCGAGCCGTAGTACTGTGTCGTGCCGAGAAGCACCGTGCCGTCCTCGCGGACGAAGGCGCGGGTCCCCGGATTGATGAACTCGGCATCCTGCGTGGTCGACCATTTCCCCGGCCAATCGATCGCGATCCGCCTGCAGCTCAACTTCCGTGTGGTGGGCGTGTCCACGCAGGGCTCCCAGCGCAGCGGGGCGGGCAAATACTTCGGCTCCGAGGGAATCGAGAATCCGCAGCCCGGGACGTAGTCTTCCCACTTCACCCAGCCCTCGAGCGGGCCCGGCTTGGGCGGCACGTCGGCGGCGGAGGTGTCTCTCACCTTCGCGTCGGCAGTCGGCGGTGGAGGCGTCCCGCCGTCCTCCTCCACGGGGGACGGCGAAGGAGCCGTTGCCGAGCACGCCCCGGCCAGGTGCGCCACGAGCGCCCCGGCGGCCGCCACGAGCAGCGCGGGGAGGGCCCGGCTCCGGAGGGGCCTCATTGGAAGAGCTCCGCGAGCGAGAACGCGGGCACCGTGAGTAGGGACGCCTCACGCAGGATCGCCGTGGTGTTGCCCGCCTCGTCTTCGGCGACGAAGCTGTACTCCATCCTCCCCGCGAACGGCGCCACGCTCTGCGCGAATTGGTGGTTGAGGCGTGCGGTGCCCACCGCGGCGCCGGTCGCGTCGAGCGCGACGCGCACGGTCTCGCTCGCCAACAGTGTGCTCGCGGTGAGCAAGACGCCCCCATCCACGTCGACGCTGAGCATATGGCGAAGATGGGTGGCGCGATTCCACGGATAGACCCCGACCTCGTCGGCCTGGTTCGTGAGCGGATCGATCCGCACGAGGCGCACGTGCTCTTCGTCCTTGGCGTCCAGCACCCACACGCGGCCGTCGCTCGGGCTGTAGATCGCCGCGCGGACCTCGACCAGCGCGCCCGTGGAGGGAGAGAGCCCCACCCAGCCGAGGGTGGGCCGGAAGAGATGAACGCTAGGCGTGGGCGTCGAGGTGCCGGGCAGGACCCCGCCGGCCACGACCACACCGCCGAGCGCCGAAGAGAGAAACGCGATCGCGCCCTCGCGCGGACCTGGCGCGTGCAAGGCGCCGGCGCCGCCTCCCACACTCCAGCCAAGCTCGGACCCCAGGCGGAGCGTCTTGTCGTCGCTCACCACGAAATCGAGCACCTCGGTGCCGTCCGCCGTGAGCACGGCCGCCTCGATCGTGTCGACCAGGTTGCGAGGCACGGTCTCGGGATCGAGCATCGGCGCGATCAAGAGGTCGGTCCCCAGGAGGGCCGCGAGCGACGGGCTGATCTCCTCGGCCTCGCGGCCCATCCCGGTGTCGTGGAGCACGTGGGCAACGCGCGCGTCGTCCAGCCCGAGTGGCCGCGGGTGCGGGCGCGGAGAGGGGTCGTCTAGGAAGGGGGGGAGCGGATCCACGAGCTTCTGCCACCACCACAGGTGGCGGTACTTGCCGATGGCCTTCATCTTCGAGGACATGAACGCGAGATCCGGCGCGATGGGCACGAAGTGGTTTGGGAGATCCGTGCCGCCGTGGAGTCCGACGTAGGTGGCTCCCGCATTCGGCTCCGTCTCCCCGATCGGGGTCCGCGCGTGATGCCACATCGCGCCGTCGAGGCAGGTGCCCGCTCCCACGAGGCCGAAGTCGGCGCACAGAAACGTGCTCTCGGCCTCCGGGATGAGCGGGACGCCGTTCGGCGGCGTGACCCACCAGTAGTTCCAGTCTTCGGCGTAGTTCCAGGTTCGTCGCGTGATGCCGGTTGTGGACGTAGCGACGGTGTAGGGCCAGGTCGTGTCGGCGCCGCGGCCGAGGTCGAGCCCGGAGCCGACGCGCTGCACGATTCGGTGCCATACGCGAGCACTGTCCTGGCGCTCGTCGGCAAGCGTTGTGAAGGCGTCCACCTGCGCGTTGCGCAGGTTGGCGGGGTCCGTCAGACAGCGGTATCCGAGGAGGTCGTTCCGCTGACAGAACCTCGTCGCGGTCGTGAGCCCCTGCAACTCCGCGACGACCCGGGTCGCCGGCAGAGTCCACTCTGCTCTGGGTCGCTCCTCCGCTCGAGACGGCGGCACGGGAAAGGGGAGCATTTCGTTCTGCTCGACGCGCCCCCGCAGAATCCCTCCCGTCCACCGGTTGGGGACGCCGCCCTCGACGTGGCGGGTGGCCGTTCCCAGGACAACCTTGGGGCACGGCACCGGATCGCACGCGTCGCCGAGCACGGGCGACGAGAAGGCCACCTCGGACCGCTCGTTGCAGTTGAGCTGGCAACTGGCGGGATCGGCCTTGTCGCAGTTGGCGATGGTCGGGCAGTTGTCGCGCCGCACCCAGGGAGGGGCGCTCGTGTCGACGTCGCACACCCCGTCGTTGTCGAAATCGTTCTTGGGGTCGAACGGGCACTTCGAGCAGAGCACCCCGGGTCCGCCGGGGAAGACCTCGGCCTGATCGGCGTTGGGCACATAAGGGCAGTTGTCGTGCGCGTTGTCCCAAAGATCGCAGTCCGCGTCACGGGCGGTGTCGCAGAAGCCGGAGTAGTCCGCCTCGCCGAACCACATGTCGCCGGGGTTTTTCCCGTGCTTGGTGTACCAATCGGGCGAGCGAGGCACACGGGTTTGAGCCAGGGCCCGACTGTGGAGCCAAGCCGCGGCCGCGGGCGCCGTCACGTCGGCCCACCAGGAGTCGATAGCGTACCCCGAGAGCACGCCGACCACCTGCCGGCGCCCGTCGGGCAGAGTGTGAAACAGCGGCCCACCAGAATCGCCGAAGCGCACGTCGTCGCCGTCGGGGTTCGCGGAGAGGAGCCGCCACTCGTCTATCGACGTGTGCACGGAGAAGTTGGCGAGGCCCATGCCCTGGCGGCGGACGGCTCCGATGTCCGAGCCGCGGCGACCCCATCCCGCGATCCCGGCGTTTGGGATCGTCCAGTCGTAGCTGACGGGCGTGGTGTTGAAGGCGTTGAGCGGGGCCGGGCGCGCGATGCGCGTGCCCACTACGGGTGCATCGAGGAAGAGGAGCGCGATGTCTTGAGCCCGTGAACCTAGGCAGTCGTCGATTACCGTCTCGACGGCGACCGTCCGCCGTAGCCATTGTCCCGTCGAGCTCTTGAAGGGGTTGTTCGGCTCGGGATTGGACACGGCGGGGCCTAAGGTCACCGTGGGCAGGGAGATGCCGCACGCCGGCGTGTTCTCGGAGTCACGAACGCAGTGAAGCGCCGTGAGCACCACCTGCGGGGTGATCAGCGTCCCCGTGCACTTGTTCGAGTCGAGGTTCACCACCACGTTCGCCTCGGGTGTGTCCGGCTCGTCGACTGAGTCGACGAGCGCGTGCCTCGTGCTCGCCGCGCTTGCTGGGGCCTCATCCTGCGGCCCGGTGCAAGCAGCGATGCTCACCAGCGCGAGGAGCGGGAGGAGAACGACACGTTGGCGCGGTTCATGCCCCCCCCCGCCTCAGATTTCAGCGAACTACAGAAAATCGTGGCCCTTCGCGGCATGGTGAACCTCGTGCGGAGGGGTGCTGCGCGAGCGGGCGCGCTGTCTCCGGACCCAGCGAGTGTTGCGCGGGGCGCCCCTCGCGGCAAGGAGAGTCTCCGATCGTTTCGCTCCGCTGCCTAATGCACCGTGGCGGCGAGGCGGCGGGATTCGAACGCAGCCACGCGCCCGCCCGCGACCTGGTGACGAGGAGCGCGCCTGAATGCCACTTAACGCTCCGCCCGAAGCACACACGGGTAGAGCGAGTGGCCAAAGAGCTCCGTGTACGCCGTGGGGCCCGCGAGCGCCTCCGCCTCTCGCACGAGCGCCGTGGCGGCGGCCCGGCGGCCCGCGAAGTGCTCGCGCGCCGCGAGCGCCATTTTTTCGCTCGCGGCGCGCTCGGCCGGCAGCCGCGCGCGCTCGTCGTCGCGCACCGAGACCGCGTGGTCGAGCGGGCTCGCGTGGTCGGCGTAGAGGGTCGCGACGTCGAAGGCCGGTGTGCGCCGCTGGAGGGGATACTCGACCACCGGGAGATCGTCGGTCACCGCGGCGTGGCCCGCGGCGTAGCGGTCGAGCGCCGCGCGATCCGCCACGAACGTGCCGAGCAGCGCGGCGGGCCCCGCGAAGCCCGAGCGCGCCAGCGTCTCCCGCACCCGGGGCTCTTCCCACCGCGCGCGCCACCGCGCGAGATCGAGCGTGACCGGGCCGCTCGAGGCGAGGAGCACGGCCTCGTTCATGGAGGGCATCCACAGCGACACGTCGGTGAAGGCGTCGAGCATGCTCCGCACGAGCATGCGGTTCTGCGTGTCCGACTGCTCTTGCATGGGGATCCACTGCGTGACGAGGCCGCCCGGCCGGAGGCGCGCCGCCATGAGCGCGTAGAGCTCGCGGGTGTAGAGGCTCACGGTGCCCGCGGAGATGGGCGGCGGGGGCTCGAAGGAGATCACGTCGAAGCGCGCCTCGGGGTGCGCGGCCAGGAAATGCCGGCCGTCGTCGAGCGCGGTCTTCGTGCGCGGATCTTGGAGCACGCCGTGGTTCTCGGACTCGAAATAGGGAGCGGCCGCGAACACCTCCGGGCTCACGTCGACGATCGTGAGCGAGCCGAGCTCGGAGTACCCGGCGAAGGTGCCGGCCGTGGTCCCGGTGCCGAAGCACACGAGCAGCGCGTCGCGCGGGGCAGGGTGGGTGAGCATGGGCAGGTTCGCGAGGGTCGTCATGTAGCGCCGGCCCAGCACCGAGGTGGTGGCGTACGACACCGAACCGAACTTGAGCTGCCGGAAGCTCCACGGCTTCGCGGCGCACTCGGCGGGGCAGTCGGGCTTGCCCTTGCAGTCTTCCTCGTACGAGTGCGAGAGCACCGCCACGACGCCGTCGCGGCCCTCTTTCACGTCGAGCGGGGTGCCGGGAGTGCCTCTCAGCCACTGGCCCACGAGCCACCCCGGCGGCACGGCGAGCAGCGAGAGCGGCACGAGCGCGAGGGACGCGACGTACGTGCGCGCCCTGACGCGCGCCTCCGTGCCCGCGTCCGACCGCACGAGCAGCGCCGCGACGACCGCGTTCGCGGCCGCCATCGCCACGAACGACCACTGAGTGCCCACGAGCGGAATGGCCACGAAGCCCACCACGAACGAGCCCGCGATCCCGCCCAGGGTGTTGACGGAATAGAGCAGACCTACCGTGCGTCCCGCCGCCCGCAGGTGGGTGGTGGTGAGCTGCACGACGCACGGGAAGACCACGCCGATCACCGTGGAGGGGACGAGCATCACGATCGCGGCGTGCAGCAGCATGCGGGCGATGTGCGTGCCCTCGCCGGGCAGCAGCGCGCGGAGGCCCTCGCCGAGCGCGCCCGAGTGCCCGAGGAGCACCATCGAGAGCAGCCCCAGGAACGCGAGCAGGAGCTGCGCCGTCGCGAAGATGTCGAGATCACGGTAGCGGCCCGCGAGCCGGGTGGAATAGAGCAGCGAGCCGAGCACGAGGCCGAGCAGAAAGGCCACGAGCGACATCGAGAAGGCATACGACGTCGAGTGGACGAACATGCCAATCACCCGAAACCAGAGCACCTCGTAGCCAATCGAGGTGAAGCCCGCGACGGCGAACGCGGCGACGAGGAGCCGGCCCGCGCGGTCAAGCGGCGGCGCGTCGGTCTTCGCGGTCTGGGTGGGGTCTTCGGCGGTCTCTGGGGCTCCGTCGGGCTCGGGCGCTCGGCGCTCCACGGCCCGCGAGAGCGCGAACGACACCGCGGCCACGAGGAGGTTCACGCCCGCGGCGGCGGCAGCGGCGCGCCACACCCCGTACGCCCCGATCACCCAGACGCCCGCGAGCGCCGCGCCGGCCGCCGCGCCGAGCGTGTTGACTCCGTAGAGGAGCCCGAACCGCCGCCCCACCTCGGGCAGCTCCCGCGCGACGAAGCGGGTGAGGAGCGGCAGCGTGCCGCCCATGACGAACGCGGGCGGCGCGACGAGCGCGATCGCCAGCAGCACGCGCACGGCGAGGGGGCCACCCCCGGGCACCCCCAGCGCCGCCGCGAGGCGCGCCGCGTCGCGCAGCAGCAGCGTGAACACGAGCGCCGAGAGGCCCGTGGCGAGCTCGAGCGCCGCGTACGCCCGCAGCGGGCGGGAGGCGCGGCTCGCCAGGCGCCCGAACACGTAGCTGCCGAGGGCCAGCCCCCCGAGGAAGCCCGACACCACGACGCTCGCGGCGAACGTCGTGTGGCCGACCACCAGCGTGAGGTAGCGCAGCCACACGACCTCGAACACGAGGCCGCTCGTGCCGGAGAGAAAGAAGAGCAAGGTGACGCCGAGGTCGCGCGCGCGCATGCCGGCACTATCGCATGGGGGCGCGCGTCCAGTCCGTGGTCGGGCCCGCCTCGAACCCGAGCTGTGCGCGCCGCCGAGGCGCCGAGGGTGCTAGGCTCGGCGCGTGCTCTCCCTCGTGAGGTCCGCGATCGTGCTCCTCTACCCCCGCACCGACGAGCTGCCGGGCGCCGAAGACTGCGGGCTCGACGCCTTCCTCGAGCGGTACCGCGAGGAGACCACGCCGCTCGTGTGGCTCGGCGTCGTCCTCGGCGCGGTCGTGTTCCACCTGACCCCGGTCTTCACCGTGGGCGTGCCGCTCCCGGCGTTCGCCCTCTCGCCGCGGCTCGGCGACAAGCACGCGAACGCCATCGCCCAGACCGACAGCTACGTGTTGCGGCAGGCGATCTTCCTGCTCAAGCTCGTGGCGGGGCTCGCGTGGGGCCAGGGCGCGGAGGTGCGCGCGCGCCTCGGGCTCTCCGCGCTCCCGCCCGATCCGGACACCTGGAGGACCGAGTGAGCGCGCGGCCGAACCAGGCGAGCCAGGCGTCCGCAGGGCGCCACGTCGCGTACCGCAGCAAAGACGAGCACCACCTCCAGGCCGAGGTCGACTACGTGGTCGTCGGCTCGGGCGCGGGCGGCGCGACGGCGGCCGTCACCCTCGCGCGCGGCGGCGCCAGCGTGGCGCTCGTCGAGGCCGGCGCGTGGCGCGATCCCGAGCATTACCCGCACTCGGTGTATGGCGGCATGCGCGACCTCATGGACGACTGGGGCGCGCAGGTCACCATGGGTCGCGCGCTCTGGCCGGTGGTGCAGGCGCGCGCGATGGGCGGCACCACGGTGGTCAACAGCGCCATCTGCGTGCCCACGCCGGGCGACATCTTCGCCCAGTGGGAGCGGGAGCACGGCGTCACTGGGCTCGAGGCGCCGGTGCGCGCGCATCAGGCGCGCATCGAGCGCGAGCTCTCCGTCGAGGAGGTGCCCGCCGCGGCGCTCGGGCGCTCGAACCGGCTCGCCATCGCGGGCGCGGAGGCCCTCGCCTTCAAGGAGTCGCACGTCATGCGGCGCTACGTCGCCGGGTGCGTGGGCTCGGGGCAGTGCCTGCAAGGCTGCCGCTCGCTGAAGAAGCAGAGCACGAACCTGAACTACGTGCCCGAGACCCTCGCGCGGGGCGGGCTCGTGCTCTCGTCGGCGCCGGTGAGCCACGTGGTGTTCGAGGGGCGCCGGGCCGTGGGCGTCTCGGGCCGCTTCGTGCACCCGCGCACGCGTCGCGCGGGCACGCGGTTCGACGTGCGCGCGAGGAAGGGCGTGGTCGTGGCCGCCTCGGTCACCCACTCTCCTGTGCTGCTCATGCGGTCGGGCGTGCGGCTGCCCGCGCTCGGCGCCCACTTCCGCGCGCACCCCGGCACGGGCGTGTTCGGCTGCTACGACGAGCCGGTCGACATGAACCTCGGCGCCACGCAGGGGTGGGCCAGCACCGGCTTCCGCGAAGAGCCCGGGCTCAAGCTCGAGACCCTGGCGATACCCCTCGAGCTCGTGGCCAGTCGCCTGGCCGGCGGGGGCGCCGAGCTCATGCGGCGCCTCTCGGAATACCGCCACATCGCCATGTGGTGCCACGCCGTTCGTGCCGAGTCGGTGGGGAAGATCACCGCGTCGCTCCTCGGCAATCCGGTGGTGCACTATACACTCAACGGCGCGGACATGGAGCGCTTCCGCCAGGGCATGTGGCTCGTGGCGAAGCAACACGTCGCCGCCGGCGCGAAGGCGGTGCTGCCGGGCATCTCGGGGATGCCCTACAAGCTCGCCGCCGACCAGATCGACACGCTCAAAGACGCGCCGCTCGATCCTCGGAAATACGTGGCGATCTTGAGCCACCTCTTTGGGGGCTGCGTGATGGGCACCGATCCGAAGCGCAGTGTGGTCGACGCGCTCGGCCGCGTGCACGGCCACGAGGGCCTCGTCGTCGCCGACGCGTCGGTCATCCCCACGAACCTGGGCGTGAACCCCCAACACACCATCATGGGCCTCGCCGCCACCTTCGCCGAGGCCCTGCTCCAGCAGGGTTGACGCCGTCCGTTGCGGGCGCGCGCGCGCAATATCCAACGAATACAATGGGTTCATCGGCTCGTTCGGTGGTGCGCGCGCGGCGCGCGAGACGCGGGTATTCTGTGGCGCGGAGGACGCTCATGCCCACGATCGAGATCACCAACAACGAGCTTCATATCCACATGCACGGGCTCGACAAGCTCTGGGCCCTGCGCGGCTCGCTCGTCATCCCGCTCGACAAGATCCACAACGTCGCCGTGCGACCCGAGGACGCGGACATCTGGAAGAGCCACGCCGCGTTCCGCGTCGGCTCCTACCTGCCTGGCTACGTGACCGCGGGCTATTACTACTGCTCCAAGGGGCTCGGCGCGAACGCCGCGGCGGTGACCGCGGCGCTCGCGGGGGCGCGCCGCGCGGTGGAGGCGTGGCCCGACGCCGCGGACACCCCGCGCACGAACAGCCCCAAGACCCGCGCCCTCGACCACCTGCGCCACGCCGAGGACGCGATGAGGGCGGCGGCCGAGGCCGAGGGGATCCCGCCCGACGACGACGGCTCCGGCTGGGCCTTCTACGACGTCCACGACTCGCAGCGGACCATCGGCTTCGACGTGGAAGGGCAGAAGATCCGTCGGGTGGTGATCCAAATCGACGGTGAGACCCCGGAGGCCGCGGCCGAGCGGCTGCGCGCGGTGATCGGCCCGCGCTGAGCTCGCGCGCGTCGCGCCGAGGGGCGACGCGCCCCGGCGGTCGAGGTCGCGACAATAACCCGTGGTGCCCGCCGCCGGAGGAGCCCAGAATCCTCCCATGGCTCGCACCACGCTCTCCCTCGCGCTCCTCGCTGGCGGCGCGCTTGTCCTCGCCGCGCTCGCGGCCTGCGGGGACGACCCTGCTCCCGCGACGCCGGCGGTCGACGCGGGCCCACCCGCCGCGGACGCGGGAGACGCGTCCTCCCCCGTGGCGTGCGTCACCTCGCCCGCGCCCGCGCCGTTCCCGTCCGGCGCGTGCAACGCCCCGCGCCCCGCGACGCCGGACGCCGTGGACGAGGCCCTCGGGCTCGTGGGGCTCGACCGGTGCACGTTCGCCTTCGATCCGAAACAGGTGCCCTCGAGCGGGTGGAACCTGAAGGATCCGCGGCGGCTCCCCGACTACGAGGCGCTTCTGTTCGCGCCGCTCCGCCTCCCCGCGTACGGGCGCGAGACCGCGCGGTGGCTCGACGACGCCGTGGCCAGCGAGTCGCCCGTCGCGCGCGCGCTCGTCGCGGCCTCGGTGAGGCGCGGCGCGCCGATCACGTCGTGCGCGGAGCCGGCGTGGTCCGTGGTCGACAGCGGCCCGGCGCCGCT
>CAZHGG010000051.1:0-13958 GCA_964531755.1 uncultured Polyangiaceae bacterium | reverse complement strand
CCGCCGAACGACGCCAGCGCCCTGCTCGGGGTCGACGTGGCGCCGCGCCCAGGCGCCCCGCGGCCCGGCATGGCGTTCATCCCGGCGGGCACCTTCCGCGCGGGCACGCCGCTCGATCGCGCGCCGCGCATCGCCACCGAGGAGCTCCCGGGCGTCCCGGTCGAGATGGGCGCCTTCTACATCGACGTGTTCCCCTTCCCGAACGAGCCGGGCGCCATCCCGCAGCCGAACGTCTCGCGCGACGAGGCGGCGCGCTTGTGCAACGAGAAGGGCAAGCGCCTCTGCACCGAGCTCGAGTGGGAGCGCGCGTGCAAGGGGCCCGACAGCTCCACCTACGAGTACGGGGACACCTACCGCAGCGCGCCGTGTGGCACCGGGCAGGCCGCCGAGCTCGGGTTCCGCAGGCCGTCCGGTGAGCGCTCCGCGTGTCGCAGCGGCTTCGGCGTGCGCGAGCTCCACGGCGGCGCGTGGGAGTGGACGCAGAGCACATGGGGTCGGGGCACCCACGATCCCTCGCTCGGCGTCCTCCGCGGCGGGAACGCCGAGGCCGGCGAGCTCGTCGGTCGCTGCGCCAACGCGATCGGCCGCCCCGCCAGCAAGAGGCAGCCGTCGTTCGGGTTCCGCTGCTGCGCGGGCGACGTGAGCCCCGCGGAGGTCACCCTCGACGTCCACGTCGCGCCCCGCACCCTCACGCTGCTCGCGAAGCCCGACGAGCGCGCGGCGCCGCTCCTCCCGCTCCTCGACTCCGCCGAGTGGGGCAGCCGCGAGCTTGCGGTCGACCGCGCGTGGATCTGGCAGCCCGTCGGCAACGAGGACCTGCTCGTGTTCGGCGGCTGCACGCCCGAGGGCCCGTCGCGCCGCTGCGGCTTCGTCGTCGGGCGCCAGCAGCCGCCGGGCCTCACGAGCGCCGACACGGCCCCGCGCATTCTGGCGCAGGTGGTGTTCCCGCGCGCCATGCCGGAGATGAAGACCTCCGGTGAGCCGAGCCGCATCCACGCGAAGGCGGTCGACTTCAAGGGGCGTTACATCAGGGAAATCTCCTATAGTTACGGTCGAATAAGCGTCTCCGGGCCGCAGCGCGTGGCTGAGTAGCAGAAAAAAATCGTCGCGCCCCCGGAACCTTCTCGACGGCGCCTTGTCCTTAGGCACCGAAGGCGTTCGATGAAGCGGCGAGGGCGAGAGCCCGGAGCCGGGGGGCCCACGCCCCGGCACCTTCGACCCACCACCCAACCCCGTGCGCCCACGCGCATCTCCATGCCCGTGTGGCAGTGAGGCCAAGCCATGTCCACCTCGTTCTCCAAGCCGTCGTTCGCCTTCGCCCCCACCCAGAACCCGTTCTTGCCCTCCCAGGTCGAGGCCGCCCCCGTGGCCGCCCCCGCCGTCGGCGAGGCGAGCTACGCGCTCCTGGCGCAGGGCCCGGCCGTGAACGCGGACGAGCTCGAGACGCTGGCGTCGGCGGTCGAGGTGCAGGTGCTCTGGGGTGCGACGGTGCTCTCGGTCGCGCACGTGACCGAGGGGAAGGGGTTCATCGTGGGGGAGGGCGAGGGCGCCGACTTCGTCCTCGCCGCCGAGACCCTCGGCCGCGAGCGCCTGCCGCTCGTCGACGCGTCGACCGGCGCGCCCCGCGTGGTCCTGCCCGTCGACGCCACGGTCCGCGTGGGGGACACCGCGCCCCAGAGCGCCGCAGACCTCCTCGCCCAGGGCCGCGCGGTGTCCGCCGGCGACCGCTGCCTCGCCCTCCCGGTCCTGGCCGACCAGAGCGTGCGCGTGACCCTCGCCGGCAGCGAGATCTCCTACGTGGTGCGCGGTGTCCGCGCGGGCCGGGCGCCGGCGGCGGTGGGCTTCCTGGGCGCGCTCTCCGGGGCCGTCAGCAAGTACGTGGGGCTCTCGCTCATCGGTCACCTCGGCGTGGTGGCGAGCCTCGCCTACTTCATGCCCAGCATGGCGGCGGACGACGCCGAGTCGGCTTCCCGCGAGAACTTCCTGCTGATGCAGAAGTACCTGAACGCCAGCGCGCCTGCCGAGCAGAAGGAGCTGCCCGGCGCGTCGACCGGCGAGTCGAGCCCCGAGTCGGGCGGCAAGGGCGAGCGCGCGCAAGGCGCCGAGGGCACGATGGGCAAGTCGACCGCCACGACCAGCGGGCGCTGGGCCTTCAAGGGGGAGTCGAAGGATCCCAAGGTGCAGCAGCAGAGCGATCGCGAGCTCGCCCGGCAGTTCGGCATGGTGGAGCTCCTCCTCACGAACACGCCCGGGCCCTCGGCGAGCGACCCGAACGCGCCGGCGGCGAAGTGGGGCGCGTTCGCGGCGGAGGGCGCGGATCGGCAGAGCGCCATGGGCAGCATGTGGGCCCCCTCGATCGGTGACGCGCTGGGCGGCGGCGCGTTCGGGCTCTCGGGCAACGAGGAGGGCGGCGGCGGGTCGGGCGCGGGCATCGGCCTCGACCGGGTCGGCGGCCTCGGTCACGGCGCGGGCGGCGGCGACGGGCAGGGCTTCGGCCCCGGCCGTGACGGGCTCGGCAACTCGCGTGGGCGGGTCAACGGCTCTCACCAGGCGAAGGGCCCGAACCCCATCCGCGAGCTCAAGACCGACGTGAACGGGACCCTGCCGGCCGACGTCATCCAGCGCATCGTCCGCTCGAACTTCGGCCGCTTCCGCAACTGCTACGACGCGGGCCTGCGCACGAACCCCGCGCTCGCCGGGCGCGTCGTCACCAAGTTCGTCATCGGCCGCGACGGCGCGGTCACCGTCGCCCTGAACGGCGGCTCCGACCTGCCGAGCTCCGAGGTGGTGAGCTGCGTCGTGCGGAGCTTCCAGAACCTCTCGTTCCCCGCGCCGGCCGGCGGCCAGGTCACCGTCATCTACCCGCTCGCCTTCAGCCCCGCCGAGTGAGCGCCGCTTCGCTCGCGTCTCGCGTCGTCCCGCCCCGCTCCTCGCGCGGCGGGGCGGCGCCTTTTGTGGGCGCCCGGTTGCGCGCCGCGCGCCCCGAGGCCATGCTGCGGCGCTCACGATCACCCCACGACCCCTGGTCGATCCCACGCGAGGCGCGCCTTGAGTTCAGCTGACACGAGCGAGCGAATCCAGAGTTTCGAAGAGTTCTGGCCCTACTACGTGGGCGAGCACGCGAAGATGTCGACGCGCACACTTCACTTCATCGGCACGACCGCGGCCGTGGGCTGCGCCGCCGCGGGGCTCCTCCTCGGCAAGCGCTGGCTGCTGGCCGTCGCGCCGCTCTGCGGCTACGGGCCCGCGTGGGTCAGCCACTTCTTCATCGAGAAGAACCGGCCCGCCACCTTCACCTACCCGCTCTGGTCGCTGAAGGCCGACTTCGTCATGTGGGGCAAGATCGCCCGCGGCGAGATGGACGCCGAGGTCGAGCGCGTGCTCGCCGCGCGCGCCAAGGCAGGCGCGCCGCCGGAGGCCGCGGCGCAGGATTCGCCCGCCGCAGGGGACGTCCTGGTAAACTGATCGGGTGAGCCCTCCGCCGACGATCTCACGGCGCGCCCTCTCCCTCGTCGGCGCCCTCCTGGCCGTCGGCGGCGTCTGGGCGTGCGGGCACAGCGCGCTGGTGGCGGCCCCCACCCTCCCCGCGGGGGCGAAGTCCGCGGTCCTTCCGGCCTCCGAGGACGCGGGCACCGACGCCGCGGCGCGCGCCGACTCCGGCGATCCGCTCCGCCCGGGGGACGTCTTCCGGGGCACCGCCATCTGCCGGAGGGGCCCGCGAACTCTGGTGCTCCACGTCGAGGAGCTCGACGGCGAGGACGTCACGGGCACCGTGCAGGTGAGCGCGCGCGGCGCGAGCTCGGGCACGTACCGCGTCACCGGCACCTACCGGGCAGCCGGGCGTCACCTGCACCTCGACGCCGGCGACTGGACCGACGAGTCCGACGATCTCGACGCCGCCGACCTCGACGGCGCCCTCGGGCCCGCCGGCTTCCAAGGCCGGCTCGCGAGCTCGGGTTGCAGCACGTTCACCCTCTCGCGACAGGCTCCCCCATGATCCTCGCCCGACCGCTCGCCCCGCTCGCCCTCACCGCGCTGGGCCTCACCGGAGCGCTCGCCGGCTGCTCGCGCGCGAAGGCGGGCTCGACCTTTCCCGAGCTCGATCCGGCGCAGGCCAAGGTGGAGTCGTGGAACCTGGAGGAGCTCGGCCCCACCGACTTCCTGGTGTTCGCTTCCGCGCGCGTGACGATCGCGAAGGCGACGTGCCTCCGCGGCGCCGCGCTCGACTGCGAGGCGCTCCGCACGCTCAAGGCCGGGGAGGTCGTGCCGGTCAAGAAGGCGCTGCTCGATGGCCGCATGAGCCCGGGCGCGCGCGTGTGCCAGGCGCTCAAGAACGAGCTGCTGAACGGCCGCGGACCGGGCGGCGAGGACGGCTTCTGCAAGTTCGGCGACGGCTCGCTGGTCTCCACCGGCGCGCTCGAGCGCTACTCCATGAAGATCGTGCCATGAGCGCCGCGGCGCGCCCCCGCTGGCCGGCCCCGGTTCTCGCGCCAGGTCGACCGTGCCGATCTGCGGGCCGTGCGCCGACCCGACGGGCCGGCGAGACGCCACGCGTCATTCCACACGACGCAAGTTCTGCGCATTCAGCAACATAACACGTTGCGTCAGTGCTGCCTTGACGCGTCGCGTTTCGGGAGACACATACAGCCGCACATGTGCGCCAAGGTAGGCGTCACGAGGAGAGGCTGTCATGCGCAAGGCGACGTTCGTGGGGCTCTTGGCACTGGGACTTTCGGCGGTGGGCTGCGGCGGCGCGGGCGATGACGCGGGCTCCGACGAGAGCGCCCTCGGCGCCAACACGACCTACGTGAAGAACCTCACCGACGGCGTCGCGGTGCGACGCTCCCTGCTGGCGGACCTCGGCCGGGCGGAGCGCGAGATCGACGTCAGCATGTTCCTCTTCTTCAACGACCCGTCGGGGCGCGAGGTGGCGGACGCCCTCATCGCGCGGGCGTCGGACCGCGCCCGCCCCGTGAAGGTGCGCGTCATGATGGACCTGCTGAAGACCCGCTTCGGCGCGCCCTTCACGGCGGACGCGGCCGGCCTCGCGGCGCGGCTCCGCGCGGGCGGCGTCGAGGTCGTCGACACGAACGTCGACTACGACCGCCCGGCGGCGACCGGCCACCCGGAGTGGGACGCCGAGGGCGCGCGGATCGCCCGCCAGGTGCTCGACGCCTTCGACGTGCTCCACACGGATCACCGCAAGCTCGTCGTCATCGACGGGCGCATCGTGTACCTCGGCTCGGCGAACCTCGGCCGCGAGTACCTCTACTCGGAGCCCTTCGATCGCTCGCTGGACGCCGCCGCCGAGGCGGAGGCGCGGCGAGCGCGCGGCCTGCCCGAAGCCTGGGAGAAGTGGCACGACGGGCTCGTGCGGTTCGAGGGCGGCGCGCTCGGGCGCGAGGTCGTCGATGTCTTCCGCCAGCGCTGGGTGCTCGACGGGGGGCGCGATTTCGCGCCGGTCACGGTCGCGCGCGCCGTGTCCAGCGACGCGGGCGAGCCGGTCCGCGCCGCCCGCCTCGTCACGGGGGCGCCGAACGGCCAGGAGAACCCGGTCAAGCAGCTCTTCGTCGAGCAGATCCGGGCCGCCAAGACCTCGATCTTCATCGAAAACCCGTATTTTTATCACCCCGACGTCATCGACGCGCTCGTGGACGCGCGCGCGAAGAACCCACGGCTCCGCGTGGACCTGGTGATGCCTGCGCCCGCATTGAACGACAGCGCGCAGTCGGCCCGGGCGCAGGTGTTCCGCTACCCGCGCCTCGTCGCGATGGGCGTCGCGGTCCACGAGTACCAGCACCACTTCAGCCACCTGAAGATCGCCACCTTCGACGAGCGCCGGACGATCGTGGGCTCGGCGAACCTGAACTACCGCAGCCTCGAGCGCGACCGCGACTTCGAGATCGCCGCGCTCGTCGACTGCGCCCCCCTCGCGCGGAGCGTGAACGCGGACGTGCGCGACGTCGACGTCCGCGCGAGCCGGTCCATCGGGCAGGCCGAGCTCGACCCGAGCCGGAACCCGGAGGCCTGGAAGTACACGACGCGTGATCCGCTGACCTTCTGGCTGGAGAACGCGCGCGAGCTGTGAGGGCCCGGCGCTACTGCGCCGGGTCGCCGGGGCTGAACGCCACCGGGTAGACCACCGTCACCTCCTCGCGGTCCGGCTGCGGGAACGAGAGGCTCGCGAACACCTTGGCCACGCACGCCGTGACCTCCTTGTCCGCCAGATCGGTGGACGCGACGGTGGCCGACTTCGTGCCCCCGTTCTTCCCGATCACGAGCTTGATGCTCACGCGGCCCTGCAGCGCGGGGTTCGCGCGGAGCCCGGTCGCGTAGCACGCCTGCACGCGATCGAAGCTCTGGCGCACGACGCGCGAGATGACCTCTGGCGCGAGCGAGCCCGAGACCTGCGCCGCCCCGGCGGAGATGCCCGGGTGCGCGCCGCCGCCGCCTCCTCCTGCCTTGGGAGCCGCCTTCGCCTTCGGCCCCTCGTTGGCCGCCCCGGGCGCCCCTGGCGGCTCCGCGGCGCCGCCGCCTCCCGTCGAGTCCTGGGCGGTGGCGTTGGGCGGCCGCTCTGCCTTGCTGCACGCGAGCGCGGTGAGCGCGGCGGCGGTGAGCGCGGCGATGGCGAGGGGGCGGAGCGAACGCATCGCTGAGAGCGTAGCGGCGCCCGGCGCGCCGCACGAGCGATTCGCAGCGGGTGGCGCGCCGCGCCCGCTAGTCCTTCGGCGTCAGCCCCGCGTCGGCGTCGGTATAGAGCCGGTCGAGCTCGGTGGCGAAGGCGCGGTCGATCGCCTTGCGCTTGGCCTTCATGGTCGGCGTGAGCTCGCCGCGTTCTTGGCTGAACTCACGCCCGAGGAGGACGAAGCGCTTCACCCGCTCCACCTGCGCGAGCGCGCGGTTTCCCCGGCCGACGGCCTCGCGCATGCGCTCTTGGAACTCGGGGTGCGTGGTGACGCGCGCCGTGGCGGCCTCGAGGGCGGGCGTGCGCCCGGCGGGGTTCGCGAGGAGCTCCTCGGTCCGCGCCGTGATCTCCTCGCGGGTGACCAGGCCGCGCTCGGCGCCCCACTCCAGGGTCTCGAGCGCGCTCGGCGTGAGCAGGGCGCTCACGAACCTGCGCGCGTCGCCGTGGGCGTGGACGGCGCCGATGAGGGGATCGGCCTCGCGCAGGGCCCGCTCGATGTTCGCGGGCGAGAGGTTCTTCCCGCCCGCCGTGATGATGAGGTGCTTCTTGCGGTCGGTGATGAAGAGGTAGCCGTCGTCGTCGATGCGGCCGATGTCGCCGGTGTGCAGCCACCCGTCGATCACGGTCTCGGCGGTGGCCTCGGGCTGCTTGTCGTAGCCCTTGAACACGAAGGGGCCGCGGAGGAGCACCTCGCCGTCGTCGGCGATGACCGCCTCCATCGGCGGGATGATCCGGCCCACCGAGCCGAGGCGCGTGTGGGCGCGCGTGTTGATGTGGGTGATGACCGTGGCCTCGGTCATGCCGTAGGCCTCGTACACCGGCAGCCCGCACGCCCAGAAGAGCTCGAGGATGGAGCGCGCGATCGGGGCGGCGCCCGTCACAAACATGCGGACGCGCCCGCCGAACGCCGCGCGCACCTTTCTGTACACGAGGCGGTCGGCGAGGGCCGTCTGCGCGCGCAGCCCGAGCGGCACCGGCCGCCCCGCGTGCTCGAGCGCGGCGCGCCGCGCGCCGACGTCGATGGCCCACGCGAAGAGGCGTCGCACCGCGGGCGGCTTCTTCTCGAGCTCGCCGTGGATCTTGGCGTACGCCTTCTCGAAGATGCGCGGCACGCTGCCGAACACGGTCGGCCGCACCTCCTGGAGCTCGGCGAGCACCGTCGCGGTGCTCGTCGCGTAGGCGGTGGGCACGCCGCTCGAGATGCGCCCGTAGAACGCGAGCACGCGCTCGGCGACGTGCGCCATCGGGAGGAAGCTGAGCGAGAGATCGTCCTCGTAGAAGTCGAGGAACTCGGCGTCGGCGCCCAGCACCGCGAGGATGTTGGCGTGCGTGATCATCGCGCCCTTCGGCGGTCCCGTGGTGCCGGAGGTGTAGACGAGGATGGCCGCGTCCTCCGGGGCCTGCGCGTCGAGGAGGCGGCTCACCTCGGCCTCGGGGAGCGGCGCGCCCTCGAAGGCCCGCGGCGAGCGGAGGCGCTCGCTCGTGGCGTGCCGCGCGCGCGCGCGCTCGTAGGCCGCCTCGCTCCACGGCACGACGAGCACCGCGGAGGAGACGCTGTCCGCCGCCGCGAGCCCGGTGTCGAGCTCGTCGTCGTCCTCGACGAAGAGCACCCGCGCCTCCGAGTGCGCCAGCAGGTACGCGACCTGCTCGGTGGACTGCTTGGGGTACACGCCGAGAGTCACGGCGCCGGCGAGCTGTCCGCCGAGGTCGTAAACGCCCCACGCCGCCCGTGTGGCGCCGAGCACGGCGACCCGCTGTCCGGGCTCCACGCCGAGCGCCACGAGTCCCGCCGCGACGCTGCGCGCGCGGTCCCAAAACGCGCCCCAGGTCACGCGCTCCCACGCTCCGTGCGCGCCCTTCTCGAACATCGCGGGCGCGTGCCGGCTCGCCGCCGCGCGAACGCGGAACATGTCGCCCAGCGTCCGCGCCTGGCGGGCCGCGTACGTGACCGGGACGTGCCTCCCCTCGTGGAACATGCGCCTCCTCCCGGCGCCAACCCGCCGGACTCCCCACCGTACCGCACGACGGCGCCCCGCGGCGCCCCCGTCGCCCGGTTTCGGCTGCGCCGGCCCGCGCGAGGCCCTAGGCTGCGCCCGTGGCCCACCCTGAGCTCGAGCAGCTCCGCGCGCTCGCGGGCGTGACGAACGAGGACCGCTTCGACGTGCACCACGGCGGCGCCACGGTGCGCGTCGTGTACAGCGGCGGGAGCTCGTCGTCGCTCACCCTGAGCGTGCCGTACGACCGGCACGCCCGCGCCGCGGCCCCGGGCGGCTACCGCGGCGGCGGGCCGCTCGCCGCCATCCGCCCCCTGCGCGTGAAGCTCACCCCCGAGACCGCCGCGAACCTCGCGTCGAAGCAGGCCGGCATCGACGCCGAGTTCCAGTCCGGCGACCCCGCGTTCGACGCGCGCGTGTACGTCGACACCCAGACGCCCCCGGAGGTGCTCGCGGCCGTGCTCAACGCGGAGGCGCGCGCCGCGATCGTCGAGCTGCTCGACCTCGAGCTCAACCGCGTGGAGCTCGACGACGCCGAGCGCCAGCTCACGGCCACCATGGTCAGCTTCCCCTCCCGCACGCCGCCCGAGCCCACGGCCGCGCGCATCGTCGACGCGTTCGCGCGCCTCGCGCTCGCGATGCCGCGCGTCCGCGAGGTCGAGGGGAAGCACGCGCCCCACCCGCTCGCCGGGGTGAACACGGCCCTCGGCGTGCTCGCGCTCCTCAACGTCCTCGGCGGGGGACCGTTCTATTTCCTCGTCACCATGCGCGGGCGCTGCGAGGACGACGCCGGGCTCGCGTGCGTCGGGCCCGGGCTCGTCGGCGTGGCCGCGGGCGTGGTCATCGCGGGGCTCGTGGGGGGCGTCGCGCTGCGCTACGCGCGGCGGTTCCACGGGCGCTCGGATTCGTCGTCGCACGGCGCCACATTCGCGGGCTTCGCCACCCTCCTGGCCCTGACGCTCACGGCGACCGCGATCAGCATGGTCGCGTCCTGGGTGCTCTGAGCCAGCCGCCTCGCAGTGGTCAGGCCGCCCGTTTCATGAGAGATCGGGGCAGGCAGAACCCCGGAAAAGAACTGGAGACACCATGAGCAGACTCGAAGGCAAGGTCCTCGTCGCGCAGGGCGGCGGCCCGACGGCCGTCATCAACCAGAGCCTCGTCGGGGCCGTGCTCGAGGCCCGCAAGTTCACCCAAGTCACGCGCGTGTACGGCGCGCTCCACGGCGTGAAGGGCATCGTCAACGAGGAGTTCGTGGACCTCACCCGGGAGACCACGCACAACCTCGAGAGCGTCGCGAACACGCCCTCCTCGGCCCTGCTCTCGACCCGCGAGAAGCCCAACGAGGAGTACTGCGCGCGCATGTTCAAGGTGATGCAAGCGCATGATATTCGGTACTTTTTTTACGTTGGCGGGAACGACTCGTCCGACACGGTGCGCATCGTCAAGGACCAGGCCGACGCGGCCAACTACGAGCTCCGCGCCATCCACATCCCCAAGACCATCGACAACGATCTGGTCATCAACGACCACTGCCCGGGCTTCGGCTCCGCGGCGCGCTTCGTCGGGCAGGCGTTCATGGGCATCAACCTCGACACGCGCGCCTTGCCCGGCGTGTACATCGCCGTGATCATGGGCCGGCACGCGGGGTTCCTCGCCGC
This sequence comes from uncultured Polyangiaceae bacterium, assembly GCA_964531755.1. Classification (GTDB taxonomy): domain Bacteria; phylum Myxococcota_A; class Polyangia; order Polyangiales; family Polyangiaceae; genus JAAFHV01. Next base: position 3,621 of record CAZHGG010000051.1, on the reverse strand, counting down.
CTCGGCGTCGCTGGCGCGCAAGTACGTCGACGAGGGCCCGCACCTCATCTACATGCCCGAGCGCACCTTCTCCCTCGATCGCTTCCTCGGCGAGGTGCAGGAGGTCTACGCGAAGCACGGGCGCTGCATCGTCTCGGTGTCCGAGGGCATCGCCGACGAGCACCACACGCCCATCCTCACGACCCTCGTCGAGCGCGAGCGCGACGCGCACGGCAACGTCGAGCTCTCTGGCACCGGGGCGCTCGCCGATCTGCTCGCGGGCACCGTGAAGCAGCGCCTCGGCATCAAGCGGGTCCGCTCCGACACGTTCGGCTACTTGCAGCGTTCGTTCGTGGGGTGCGTCTCGGACCGCGACGCCCACGAGGCCCGCGAGGTGGGCGAGAAGGCCGTGCAGTTCGCCATGTGGGACAACGTCGACGGCTCGATCGTGCTGCGGAGGCCGGTGCTCAACTACTCGGTCGAGTACGACCTCGTGCCGGTCGAGGAGGTCGCGGCGAAGACCAAGACCATGCCGGACGCCTTCATCAATGAGGCGGGCAACGGCGTGACCGACGCCTTCTACTCGTACTGCCGGCCGCTCGTCGGGTCGGGCTTCCCGGAGACCCACCGCATCCGCGGGCTCTTGGTCGACAAGGTCCTCGGCTGAGGGCTCACAAGAGCAGGTGCGCGTTCCACACGGCGTGCGCGAGGAACGAGGCGGGCAGGCCGCCGCCGATCCAGGCGGTCCCGAACCCGAACCCGAGCAGCGCGGCCTGGTAGGAGGCCACGCGGTACACGGCGAGGTGCGCGGCGCCGAACAGGAGCGAGGCGGCGACGAGGCCGCGGCGCTCCCCGTAGCGCCGCGTGAGCACGCGCTGGAGGAGCTGTCGGTAGAGTCGCTCCTCGGCGAGCGGCACGGCGAGAACGGTCATGAGCACGATCGGCAGCCGGTCCTTCGCGCGCGCCACGCCCCGCTCGACCTCCCGCGTCTCGGCCTCGAGGAGGCGCCGGCCCTCGCGCTCGAACGCGTCCGGGTGGGTGCAGCGCTGGAGGTAGATCCCCGCGTCGAAGCCGCGGTGCGCCCCGGAGACGAGCCCGTAGGTGAGGGCGAACCCCACCGTCGCCGCCAGCGCGAGGCGACCGAGCCTCGGGCGCGGCGTAGGGGTCATCGGGCGCTCGAGCAGGCGCGTGACCACCTCGGGGACGACCGCACCGTAGAGCACGAGCGTGAGCCCTGTCGTCCAGAGGCCCGCGCCCGCGCGGCCCAGCGCCGCGAGCAGCAGCGGGAGCGCCACCGCGGCGGCGACGGTCGTGATCAGCAGCGCGCGAGAGGGCGACTCGCCCAGGCGAACGCGCACCACCTCCGAGGGGTCCACGCCGAGCTTGTCGAGGAGCGCCTCCGTGAGCCGGTTGCCGCTCGGGGCGCGGGCGAGGAGGGTGAGCGCGACCCCCACCGCCAGCAACGGCGCGAACACGCCCACCGCCGCGTTCTCGGTGCGGCCGCACGTGACGGCGAGGATGTGCGCGTAGCGCGCGGCCACCCAACAGAGCACCGCCGCCGACGCGCCGGCGTGCCGCGGCACCTTCCGCGCAAAATCGACCCCCATCCCCACGGCGAACGCGAGGCCGAGCGCGAGCCGCACCCGCGCCCCGTGGAAGCCGTGGAGCATCTCGCGGTCGAGCTCGGCGAGCATGAGCAGCGGCACGAGGCCCACGTAAAAGAAGGGGCGCAGGCGCGCGTACGCGCGCACCAGCGGGAGGTTCAGCCCCGCGGCCAGGCGAGCGCGCATCGCCGTGTCGCGCGCGACGGCGAACGCGAGAGGCTCGAAGGGACCACCGGCCGAGAGCGCGATCTCCGTGCGCGCCGACACGCGCACGGGCGCCGGTCGGTCGCCGTGCGCGAGCGCCGCGATGGGGACCCGGCTCGCCGTGCCCCCCGGCTCCCGCACGAAGACCACGTCGCGATCGGAGGGCGCGAGCGCGGGATCCGGCGGCGGCGGCAGCCCCGCGTCTTCCGCGTCGTTCGCGCCCATCGCCGCCAATCTGACCCCGGCCTCGACCCGTGGTAAAGAAGTTCGTCGCGAGGAGCTCAACCCTCTTTCGGGACCGCGCTCCCTCTACGGACCCCTATGATCCTGGGCATGACCCGGGCCGAGCTCGGCCTGACCGCGTTCATCTTCGCGCTGATCTACGCCGCGGGCCTGCTGCCGGGCTTCGGCCGGTTCCTGGGGCGGCTGTTCTCGCGCCCTGGTCCGGCGGGCGCCGGAGCCCCGCCGACGGACCTTCCCGACAGCCACGACCCAAGCTAAGGCTCGAAGCACGCCGTGTCCCAGGAGCCCCGCCCGAGCCGCCCGCCCGAAGTCGAGACGCCCTCCGCCGCGGGGGACCGCGGGCTCATCTTCCTCACCGACGCGTCGGCGGAGCTGGCGGGCGTCGCGCAGAAGGCGCGGATGCTCGGCTACGCGGTAGTCGACGTCCCGCTCTCGCTCCTGCGCGAACGCGTGTCCGTGCAGCCGCCTGCGCTGGTGCTCCTCGACTCCGACGAGGAGGGCGCCGTCGACACGCTGGCCAAGCTGCGCGACCTCGCGCACACGAACCCGATCGGTGTGTTCGCCTTTGGCCGCCAGGCGGGGCTCATTCGCGACGTTGAGCACGCGCAAAGTATTGGTATTACAAGATTTTTCAGGCGTCCGGTGGAGGAGCCCGCGCTCCTCTCCGCGATCGAGCAGGTGCTCGGCCCGCCGCTCCCGCGACGCGCGACGCGCCCCACGATGCCGCCGTCGAACCTCCGCAGCCCCTCGCAGCCGCCCGCGGCGCCGAGCGCGCCCTCGGCGTCGGTGAGGTCGGAGCCGCACTCGTCGCGCTCAGGCCACGCGGCCGCGGGCCTCTTGCCCTCCCCGCCGCTGAGCGGTCCGTCGCTCCTCCCGGCCGCGCGCCCCTCGCTCGTGAACCCGCTGAGCCCCGAGCTCGAGCTCATGCTCTCCGAGGCGGAGCAGTACGTCCACGCGCACGTCGATGGGCCGCTCTCTCCCGAAGAGGAGCTCGAGGCCGTGCTTCCCGCTGACTTGCTCGACTCGCTCGACGAGCCCATCGACGAGGACGACGAGCTCGACGCGATCGTCGGGCCCGCGAAGGGCGGCACCTCCGGCGGCACGGGCACGGGCGCGCGGACGGGCACCGGCGATCGCCAGACGTCGCTGCGGCGCGATCGCGAGGCCCGCGAGCTCGTGCGTGTGCGCGAGCGCGAGCTCGAGCTCGAGCGCGAGGCCCACGAGCGGGCTCGCGAGCTGGAGCGCGCCCGGGAGCTGGCCCACGAGCTGGAGCGCGATCGCGCGCGGGCCTATGAGCGCGAGCGCGAGCGCGAGGCCCACGAGCGCGAGCGTGAGCGGCACGAGGCCGAGCGTGAGCAGCGCGAGCGTGACCGCCAGAAGCACGAGGCCGAGCGCGAGGCGCGCCTCCGACAAGAGCGCGAGGAGCTGGAGCGCGAGGAGCGCCGGGTCACGGCGAAGCCGCCGCGGCCGAGCCGACCCCCGGGGCCCTCGCGCGACAGCGAGCTGCCACCGACGCCACGCGACGGGCTCGGCCGCGCGCGCATCGCGGAGAGGCCTCCGCTACCGGCGCCCGCGCCCTTGAGCGTCGCGG
>CAZHGG010000050.1:7020-14121 GCA_964531755.1 uncultured Polyangiaceae bacterium | reverse complement strand
TTCACCAGCGAGGCGAAGGAGGCCGTGGCCCACTACGACGACCTGCTCCGCGAGATGCGCCTCGCCGTGCAGGAGTGCGGGCGCAAGCTCGGCGCGTACCTGCGCGCTCGCGAGCGCGCCGCGAGCGATCAGAAGCGGCTCGGCATCTTCCAGCGCTACATCCCCGAGGTAGCGCAGGCCATCGCCGACATCCTGGCCGTGGACGCCGCGGGGGTCGAGGGCGCGTTCCTGCGTGCCCTGCCGAACTTCGCGAAGGTGGCGCTCGCGGAGGCGACGGAGGAGGAGGAACCCCCGCGCGCCGCGTCGATGCTGCCGCCCGCGGACGACGGCGACAGCGCGCGGCCCCCGCCCCCGCGCGAGCCCGCGCCCGCCAGGCCAGCGAAGGCCGCGCCCGCCAAGGCCGCGCCCGCCAAGCCCAGCAAGCCCGCCAAGCCCAGCAAGCCCGTGAAGCCCACCACGAAGAAAGGGCGGGGGTGATCCATGGCCGCCAAGAAGACTCCGCCGAAGTCCCCCGCCACCCCGAAGTCCGCCCCCGCCAAGGAGGCGCCGAAGCCCCCGCTCGACGCCGTCGACGCCGCGACCCTCCGCAAGATCGAGGGGCTCGCCAAGGTGGCGCTCCGCGCGGTCGAGAAGGGCGACAACCCCGCGCTGTCGATCCGCACGCGCGCGCTCTCGAACGTGTCCTTCAACCCGAAGAAGCGCATCATCGAGCTCGGCGACCGCCGCCAGTCGCGCGAGTTCTTCAACACCTCGATGGCGAAGAAGTTCATGCAGACCTTCCTCGTGGCGCGCGGCTGCAAGAGCCTCATCGAGGAGCAGAAGACGGTCAGCATCCGTCAGATGTTCTACCTGTCGAAGCACACGCTCCGCGGCAGCCAGGAGAACACCTTCGACGAGCAGAGCGAGAGCGATCCCATCATCGAGGACCTGGAGGTCGGCATCGACGCGCTGCGCGAGGAGCTTCACCTCTTCGCCAACCGGCGTGGCCTCGTGGTCGGTCGGCTCGTGGTCAACGACGCGGGCGACGAGATCGACCTCAGCCGCATGGGCCGCGGCGGCTGGGGCATCCCCAGCATCTGCGAGGAGAAGGACCTCAAGTTCACCCGCTGCGACGCCGAGTTCATCCTGCTCGTCGAGAAGCAGGCGATCTTCCACCGCCTCAACGAGGACCGCATCTGGGAGAAGCACAAGTGCATCCTCATGACGAGCGAAGGCCAGGCGGCGCGCGGCGCCCGGCGGCTGCTCCAGCGCATGGCCACCGAGCTCAAGCTGCCCATCTACGTGCTCGTCGATAACGACCCGTGGGGGCTCTACATCTACTCGGTGCTCAAGCAGGGCTCGATCAACCTCGCGTACGAGTCGATGCGCATGGCCGTGCCGAACGTGCGCTTCCTGGGGATGAGCTCGCTCGACCACAAACACTTCACGCTGCCGAAGGCGGTCGAGATCAAGCTCTCCAAAGACGACGTGGCCCGCGCGAACCAGATGAAGAAATACCCCTGGTTCGCCGACAAAAAGTGGCAAAAAGAGATCGACGATCTCCTCCGCGCCGGCTTCAAGATGGAGCTCGACGGCCTGCTCACGAAGGGCATCTCGTTCATCACCGAGGAGTACATCCCGAAGAAGATCCGGGACCGCACCTACCTCGTGTAGGCGCCGCGCGGGCCGTTTCGAATGCCGCGCGCCGGGGGCGCACCCGACGGAGGTGGACCTCGCTGGGTCCAGGACGCACCACTGTGCAGTTGCGCACCTGCAATCCGCGCCGTCTACTGAAGAGAGCCATGGCGACCTGCCCCACCTGCCACACCCAGTACGCCGACTCGGTCGACACCTGCCCAACGCACGGCGACGCGCTGCTCCCGGACAGCGTGTTCGCGCAGGCGGACTCCGAGCTGGCGCCGGGCACGATCGTCGGCGAGTACCGCATCGAGGGGAAGCTGGGCGAAGGCGCCTTTGGCGCCGTCTACCGGGCGGTGCACCCCATGATCGGCAAGGCCGCCGCCATCAAGGTGATCGGCCGCTCGCTGTCGCACGACCCCCAGATGGTCTCGCGGTTCGTCGCGGAGGCGCGGGCCGTCAACCAGATCCGGCACCGCAACATCATCGACGTCTTCGGCTTCGGCGTCGTGCCGGACGGCCGCCACTACTACGCGATGGAGCTGCTCGAGGGGATGACCTTCGACGCCTACCTGCGGGCGCACGGTCGGCTCTCCCTCGCCGACGCCCTCCCCATCCTCCGCGGCATCGCGCGGGCGCTCGACGCGGCCCACGCGAAGGGCATCTTTCACCGCGATCTCAAGCCGGAGAACGTCTTCCTCGTCCTCGACGACGACGGCCCGCCGCAGCCCAAGCTGCTCGACTTCGGCATCGCCAAGCTCACCCAGCCGGGCGAGGCGACCCACAAGACCAAGACCGGCGCGGCGATGGGCACGCCGTACTACATGTCTCCCGAGCAGTGCCGGGGGCTCGACGTGGACGGCCGCACCGACGTGTACGCGTTCGGGGTGATGGCGTTCGAGGTGCTCACCGGCACGCTGCCCTTCGAGAGCGCGAGCGCGCTCGACCTGCTCATGATGCACCTGAACGAGCCCGTTCCGCGCGCCTCCGTGCGCCTGCCGGAGCTGGGCACCGCCTTCGACGACGTCTTCGCGCGCGCCATGGCGAAGGACAAAGAGGCGCGGCCGGCGCTCGCCACCCAGGCCCTCGATGAGCTCGCGCGCGCGGGCGGGATCGCCCTGTCGAGCTCCGCCGGGGCGGGCGGCGCCGTGCTGCCGGTCTCGGATCGGGCGGCGGACGTGCGGCCGCACGGCGCGACCGAGCTCGCCCACAGTCAGACCATCGCGCACCCCGCGACCCTCATCACCGAGCCGGCCGCGACGCCCTCCAAGACCCTGGGCGCCTCCTCCGCGGACGTGATGGCCCCGCCGCGACGGTCCCCGCTGGTGCTCGCGGGCGTCGCCGTGGTCGCGGTCCTCCTCGGGGCGCTCGGCGTGGTCCTCGTGAAGGGGCGCGCGACCGCGACGGCCGACGACCGCGCGCCCGCCGCCGTGGCGCCGCCCACCGCCCCGCAGCCCGCGGCGCCGACGGCGTCGGCCTCCGCGCCGTCCCCCGCGGCGTCGGCCCCTGCGGCCCCCGCGTCCACCACCGTCGCCCTCACCGTGGAGGGCGCGACGCTCGACTCCGTCATCACCGGGGGCGGCAAGAAGGTCGGCGTGGGGCAGGGGCCGCACGTCGTCCCGCGCGGGCAGGTGGCGCTGGTGCTCACGGTGACCGCCCCCGGCTACAAGCCCTTCGTCGGCGCGTTCGTGCCCGCGGAGGACGGCAAGGTCGAGGCGAAGCTCGAGCGGGCGGCCGGGCCCGCGCAGAAGGCCTTGCAGCCCGCGGCCCCGAAGCCGGCGCCGACGCCCACGCTGTCGAAGGACCTCTCGCAGCCGGACTTCGGCAAGTAGTCAATCCACTTTTCTTCTTTGGAGCTCGGGCGGGATGAACAGGCGTTTTGCGTGGCTCGTGGGGTTCGGTGCAGCGGTCGCGGTCGCCACGGCGTGCGCCAGCCTCGAGAGCACCGAGCCGGGCGTGTGCGGCAATGGTGTGATCGAGGGCGCGGAGGACTGCGACGAGCCCGAGGGGGTGGCGGCGCGCGCCGGCGGCGCCTGCGTGCGCGCCGGCGACCTCAACGCGTGCCACTACACGTGCGACACGGCGGCCGACTGCCCGGCGACCTGGGGCTGCGACCTCAACGAGGGCATCTGCCGGCGCGCGGGCGGAACCTTCTCGCGCAAGCTCCGGCTCGAGACGGGGGCCGTGCGCCTGGCGAAGGGGGACTTCGACGGTGACGGGCGCGCCGACCTCGTCCTGTCGCAGCCGAGCGACCTCGACGGCACGTCGACCGTCACCGGGTACTTCTTCGGCGAGGGCATGCGCGAGAGCGCGCGCGTCCGTGTCCCCACGCCCATGGGACCGCCGCACGTGTTCCCCTCCGCGGCGAGCGACAAGGCGCTCGGTGTGGAGGCGCAGGCCCGGCTCTTCCCCCTCTCGGATCTCGGGTTCGCCACGACGACGGGCATCGGCCTTCTTCGCGGCGGCGAGGAGGAGCCGTTCCTGCCGGAGCTGCTGCCCCTCGTGCGGCTGCCGACCGCCAGCAACATCGTCACCATACCGGGCCCGCCCGACCCGAAGACCGGCTCGGCGCGCGGGAACATCACCTACGGGGCCGTGGTGGTCGACGACGCCCGCCGCCTCCGCGTGGTGACGGCCCGGCTCGGCGGCGACGAGGCCCCGCGGCTGCTGGGCGAGCTTGAGGGGGACGCCGCGCAGCTCACCTCGGTCACGGCGCCGGCGGGGCGCGCGCTCTGCCTCTCGATCCGGCCGTGGGGGCTCGCCGAGCCGAAGACTTCGTGCAGCAACGCGCTCGTCTACTTCAAGGAGTCGGGGAAGGGGGTGGTCTACGTCCTCGACGTGGAGTCCCAGGAGCCGCTCGCGCGCCGGCGCCCCCGCATCACCACGCCGAGCCCGGTCGACGGCCTCGCCGTGGGCGACGTCGACGGAGACGGGCTCACCGACATCGTGATCGGGCAGATCGGAGGCACGGGCCCGGGGAGCAAGCCCGCGTGCCCCATGGTCGTGACCGGGAAGGTCCTGCGGACGGCCGCGCCCGCGGGGCTAGAGACATTCGAGATCCCAGCGGCGCCGCTGCCGGCCTCCGCCTGCCCGGAGCCCCCGGAGAGGTTCGTGGGGCTCGCGGATCTCAACGCCGACGGGGTCGCCGATCTCGTCTACGGAAACCGCGTCCTCTTCTCGCAGCGTGGCGACGCGGGCGCCGAGCCGGTGTGGACGCCCGCATACGACCGCGGCGCCTCGCGGTGGACCCAGATGGAGGTGGGCGACTTCGACGGCGACGGTCGCGACGACGCCGTCCTCGCCGTCGCCGGCCAGACGGATCTCACCGTGCTCCGTGGCGCGACGGGAGAGATCCGACCTATCAGCGTCCCCACGCCGGAGCCCGTGGACGCCATCACCTCCGGGTACTTCGACGGCGACCGCATGCTCGACGTGGCCTACACGACGAAGTCCGACGGCACGCGCCTCGGCGGGAAGCTCGGGAAGGGCGACGACGCGGGCGCGCCGTCCCCGTCGTCGGTCTACGTGCTGTTCGGTGGCGCGGAGCACGAGACCGTGCGCGTCGGCAAGCGCGCCGGGCTGACGCTCGTGAATCTGCGCCGCCCGTGCGTGCCGGGCGGGCCGTGCCCCGATCTGACGTTGCCCGACCTCGACGTCTTGGGGATCCAGGAGCGGCGCAGCAACGCCGAGGCCACGCTGTACGCGATCTACGCGCCGCAGGGCCGCGGCCTGGTGTCCTTGTCGGGGCGCTCGGCGGAGGGCGAGAGCCGCGAAGGGAGGACCATCGGCGGCCGCGGCGTCGCGTTCGCCGATCTCTACGGCACGGGGAAGCTCGACGCCGTGCGGCTCAAGCTCCCGCGGGAGAGCGAGCAGTGCGGCGAGGGGGTCCGCGCCTCGGTGGAGGTGCAGCCTGACATCTTCACCCCCGGGCGGGTCCTGGACAGCCTGTACGACTCCGCCGACACCCCCTACGCCCCGCTCGCGCCGCTCGCCCTCGTCGCGGCGCGGCTCGGCACGACCCCCACTGTCGTCGCCGTCGGGGCGTCCGGCGCGAAGCTGCGCATCCTCGGCGGGACCGTCCCGCCCACGGGCGCCGACGGCCGCCTCTCACGGAAGCTCTCGCTGGCCGACCTCACGCCGCCGCTGGTCTACGACGCCGACCTCTGCGTCGAGCGCCAGAGAGACAGCCTGTCGCCCGGTGAGAAGCTCGCGCTGCTCGACGTCGACGGCGACGGCCACGACGACGTGGTGTTCTCCGACGGCGGCCGCGTCCGCGTGAAGGGCGACCCCGTCAGCGCGTACTCGCTCTACCCGGGCGTCATGGTCGTGCTGCGGGGCGACGGCGCCGGCGGCTTCACGCGGGTGTCCCCGGAGGGGATGCGCGGCCGCTCGTTCGCCAAGGCGAGGCTGCCGGACGGTCGCGCGGCGCTGGCCGTGCTCGAGGCCGACAAGGTTGCATTCTACACGTTCGTGAACGGCGCCCTCACGCGGGTGGCGGGCGCCGACGCGCCGCTCGAGGACCCCAACGGCCGGGCGCTCGAGGTGGGCGATTTCGACGGCGACGGTATCGCCGATCTCGCGGTCCTCGGGGGCGGGGTGCTGAAGATCTATGCCGGTGAGCGACCCAGCACGAAGGACGGGGGTTGACAATGAAGCGCGCTCTCTTGGCCCGCCTGGCCCGCGCCGGGCTCCTCCTCACGCTCAGCTCGGGGGCGACCTTCCCCGCCACCAACGCGCGCGCGCAAACGCCCTCCTTGGCCGCCATCGAGCAGGCGAAGGTCGAGTTCGGCATCGGCGCGCAGGCGTACGCAACGGGCAAGTTCGGGCTCGCGGTCACAGCGTTCGAGCGCGCGTTCAAGCTCGTGCCCCGCCCGGAGATCCTGTTCTCGCTCGCGCAGGCCGAGCGGCGGCACTGCGTCGGGGCGAAGGACCGCGCCCTCCTGCAGCGGTCACTCTCGCACTTCCGCGAGTACTACGCGCTGCCCAACCCTCCGCGGAGCGCGGACGCGGTCGAGGCCATCGGGGAGCTCGAGCGCCTGCTGCAGACGCCGGACTTTGGGGGTGGGCCCGCGCCCGCGGCCGCCGCGCAGGCCGCCACGACCCTGTCGATCGGCACAGACGACAACGCGAGCGCGGGCGCGCGGGTGTACCTCGACGGACGGAGCGTGGGTGAGCTGCCATTCGAGGGCCCAGTCTCGCCGGGTGCACACCGGGTCGAGGTGCGCCTCGACGGCTTCATCCCGGCCAACGCCAACGTGCTGGTGTCCGAGGGCACGCGTCGCTCCCTGCTGCTCAAGCTCATCGAGCGCCCAGTGGGCGTCGCCTTCGACACCGCGCCCGGCACCGACATCTACGTCGACGGGGCGTTCATGGGCCGAACGCCGCTGCCGGCGACGGGCGCGCTCCTGTCGCCGGGAGCACACACGGCCGTGCTGGTGAGGAACGGCCGGCCCAGGAACCAGGCACCGATGCCGGTCACGCCCG
>CAZHGG010000050.1:1805-7010 GCA_964531755.1 uncultured Polyangiaceae bacterium | reverse complement strand
CCAAAGACGTGACCGTGGAGCGCGGCAAGCCCATGGTGGTGCGCGCCCCGCTGGAGGTGTCCACCCAGCGCGTGGCCTCCTACGTGGTCGGCGGCGCGGGCGTCGCGAGCCTCGTCGCCTCGGGCGTGTTCTACGGCATCGCGCTCGGCGAGCAGGCCCGGGCGAAGAACCGCGAGGCGCAGCGGCTCGACGGGACGCTCCAGCCGGCCGGCCTCGACCAGTACAACGCGGCGGTCGCGAACCGCGACACGTACCGCGCGGCGGGCACCGTCGCCGCCCTGGGCGGGGTCGTCGCTGTCTCGGCCGGCGTCCTCCTCTTCGCCTTCGACAAGCCCGACCCCAACAGCGTGCCGCTCCGGAGCCCGGAGGGCCCGAAGCGCAAGCCGGGGTCCGAGTTCGACATCGGCTTCGCGCCGCTCCTCGCCCCGGGGACGGCGGGCGCCGGCGCGTTCGGCCGCTTCTAGCGGGCGCCTTTCTCTTGCGGCGGGCCGCGTGTTCGTCGCATGAAGGCGTATGCCCTTCGCCAAAGTGCTCGTCGCCAACCGCGGCGAGATCGCCCGCCGCGTCCTCCGCACCTGCAAGCGCCTTGGCGTCCCGACCGTCGCCGTGTACTCCGAGGCGGACGCCGCGGCCCCGCACGTGCGCGACGCGGACGAGGCGGTGCTCCTCGGCCCCGCGCCCGCGAAGGACTCGTACCTGAACGTCGACGCGGTGCTCGACGCGATCGGGCGCACGGGCGCGACCGCGGTGCACCCGGGGTACGGATTCCTGAGTGAAAACAGCCGCTTCGCGCGCGCCGTGGCCGAGCGCGGAGCCGTGTTCGTGGGGCCCCCGCCGGAGGTGCTCGACGCCTTCGGCGACAAGATGAAGGCCCGCCACGTCGCGCTGTCGGCGGAGACCACGCCCGTCCCGGGCACCGACACGCCGCTCGCGCTCGACTCGGCCGAGGCGCTCGCGGAGGCCACCGCCGTGGCCGAGCGCGTCGGCTACCCGGTCATCGTCAAGGCCGTCGGCGGGGGCGGCGGGATCGGCATGCAGATCGTGCGAGATCCCGCGGGCATGGAGCGCGCCCTGAAGAGCTGCTCCGACCGCGGGCGCGCGTCGTTCTCCGACGCCCGCGTGTACATCGAGCGCTACGTCGCCAAGCCGCGCCACATCGAGGTGCAGGTCTTCTGCGACGCGCACGGCGCGGCGTACGCGCTCGGCGAGCGCGAGTGCAGCGTGCAGCGTCGCCACCAGAAGATCATCGAGGAGACCCCGTCGCCGGCGGCGTTCTTCCAGGGCGAGGCCGGCGAGGCGAGGCGCGCCGCGCTCTACGAGGCGGCGCTCCGCGTGGTGCGGAAGGTGGGCTACGTGGGCGCGGGCACGTGCGAGTTCATCGCCGACGAGGCGGGCAACCTGTACTTCCTCGAGGTCAACGCGCGCCTGCAGGTCGAGCACCCGGTCACCGAGCTCGTGACGGGCCTCGACCTCGTCGAGTGGCAGCTGCGCGTCGCGGCGGGCGAGCGCCTGCCGGATTGGTCGCACCTGCCCCGGGTGGGGCACGCGATCGAGGCGCGCATCTGCTGCGAAGATCCGGCGAAGGGCTTCGCGCCCAAGCCCGGTCCGATCGACGAGCTCGCGTGGACCCCCGAGGGCGAGGTGCTCACGCGCGAGGTGCGCGTGGAGTCGGGGGTCGTCGCCGGCAACACGGTCACGCCGTATTACGACCCCATGATCGCGAAGCTCTGCGCGTGGGGCGAGACCCGCGCCGGGGCGATCGCGAGGCTCGACGCGCTGCTCGCGGGCGTCCACATCGCGCCCACGGTGACGAACATGGCCTTCGTGCGGCGCGTGCTGGCCTCGCCCGAGTTCGCCAGCGGCGAGTACGACACGGGGTTCGCCGAGCCCTTCGCGAAGCGCACGCCCGCGTAGGTCGCGCTCGGGTCGCGCGTATCCGTGCAGTCTACACGGGGGTGAGCAGCGGGCGGCCCTCGAGGAGCGCGATCACGTTGTCGGCCGCGAGCGTCGCCATCGCCCGGCGCGTCTCGGCCTCGGCGCTGCCGATGTGGGGCAGGAGGACCACGTTCTCGAGCCCGAGCAGCCCCGGGTGCACCGCCGGCTCGTGCTCGTACACGTCGAGCCCCGCGGCGAACAGCGGCCCGCGCGCGAGGGCCTCGACGAGCGCCGCCTCGTCGACGACCGCGCCGCGCGAGGTGTTCACGAGCACCGCGCCAGGCCTCATGCGCGCGAGCTCTCCGCGCCCGATGAGGTGTCGGGTCGCGGACGACAGGGGCACGTGGACCGAGACGAAGTCGGCGCGCGCGAGCAACTCGCCCAGCGGCACGCGCTCCGCCGGGGGCTCGGCCGCCACCGGACCGCGTGAGGTGCAGAGTACATGCATCCCGAAGCCCGCGGCGCGCCTCGCCACCGCTCGCCCGATGCGCCCGAAGCCGACGATCCCGAGCGTGGCCCCCGAGACCCGCTTGCCCAGCATGAACCCCGGGCTCCACGGCGGGAACCCGCCGCTCCGCAGGGCGCGCTCGGCCTCGCCGACGCGCCTCGCGGCCGCGAGCAGCAGCGCGAACGCGAGGTCGGCGGTGGCCTCGGTGAGGACGTCGGGCGTGTTGGTGACCGCCACGCCCCGCGCGCGGCAGGCGTCGAGGTCGATGTGGTCTGTGCCCACGGACACGGAGGCCACGAGCTCCAGGCGGGGGAGGCGAGCGAGGAGGGCGCCGTCGACCCGCGTGGTGAGCAGCGGCACGAGCGCGCGGGCTCCCGCGGCCTCCGGCGTGAGCGCCGCCCCGAGCCCGTCGGCGCACACGACCACGCGCGCGCCCGCGGCGTCGAGCCTCGCGAGCGCCTCCGGGGCGAGCGGGCCGGCGACGAGGACGTCAGCCATCGTCCCGGTCGGCGTCGAAGGGCACCACGCGCACCTCGTCGAGGCCCGGCACCGCGGCCCGGAGCTCGCCCTCGATCGCGCTCGCCGTCCCCACCACGACGATCGCGAGATCGCGGGTGGAGAGGCGCGCGCGCGCCGCCGCCGACGCCGCCTCGGCGGTCGTGGCGCGGACGCGGTCGAGGTACGACGTGTGGTAGTCCGCGGGCAGACCGAGCGTGTGGGTGTCGAGCGCCTGGTGGAGCCGCTTGGTGGGCGTGTCGATCTCGAAGGCGTGCGAGCGGACCAGGTAGTTGCGCACGAACGAGGTCTCGCGCGGCGTGACCCCGAGCTCCACGAAGCGTTCGAGGAGCTCGAGCTCCAGGGCCACACATTTGGCCGCGTCGGTCGCGGCGGGGAAGGTCCACACCGCGAGCGCGTGGCGCACGCGCTCGACCGAGAGCCGCGCGCTCGCGCCGTACGACCAGCCGCGCTTGGAGCGCACCTCGCGCATGAGCCGCGAGGTGAACGTGCCGCCGAAGATGGCGGTCGCCACGAGCAGCGGCACGTGGTCCGGGTCGTGGCCCGAGGTGCCCAGCGCACCGATGAGGATCTGCGTCTGCGTGCGCTCCGGCTTGTCGACGATCACGAGGTGGCGACCGCGAGGCCCGGGCGGGTCGTGGAGCGCGGCGAAGGACGGCGGGGCGCCGCTGGGCAGGGCCGCGGAGAGGCGCTCGGCGATCGCCGCCGCCTCCTCCCCGCTGACGTCACCGGCGAAGCCGAACGTCGCGGTCTCGCGCAGGTAATGGCGGGCGTAGTGGGCCGCGAGCGACTCGGGCGTGAGCGAGGCGAGCGTGCGCGGGCGCCCCTGCGCCGAGCGGCCGAACGGGTGACCGCCGAACATCGCCTCGCGAAACGCGACCTGCGCGAGGTGGCGATCGCTGTCGCGCGCCTCGATCAGCTCGGCGAGCACCTTCTTGCGCAGGCGCTCGACCTCGTCGGGCGCGAAGGCAGGGCTCCCGAGCACCTCGGCCAGGAGATCGACGAACGGGCCGAGGTTGCGACGAATGACCTGGGCGTGGAGCGTGGTCGTGGTGGCGCTCACCTCGATCGACAGCTCGCCGCCGAGGCGGTCGAGCGCCGCCTCGAGCTCGCGGGCGGACCGCGCGCGCGTGCCGCGGCGGAGCATGCGCCCCGTGAACCGGGAGAGCCCCTCCTGGCCAGGCGGGTCGAAGAACGCGCCCGTCCCGAAGGCCACGACGAGGTTCACGAGGGGCAGCGCCCGGGAGGGCTCGTGGAGGACGCGCGTCACGCGCTCACCGCCGCGGGCTCGGCGACCTGCGGGAGGACGGTCACGATCGTGCGGGACGACGCGGAGAGCCACCGCCGCGCCGCCGTGCGGACCTGCCCGCGGGTGACGCGCCGGTACGCCTCGAGCTTCGCGAAGGCGCCGCGCGGATCGCCCAGGACGGTGTCGTAGAAGCCGATCTGCTCGGCTTTCCCGGCCGCCGTGTCGAGCGACTGCAGGAGCCCTAGCTCCAGCCGCGCCTTCGCGCGCTCGAGCTCGTCTTCGGTGACGAGCTCCTCCTTGAGGCGGGCGATCTCGGCGTCGAAGTCGCGCAGCAGCTCGTCCGGGCCGTGCGGCGCCCGCGCCGTGAGGAAGACCTCGTAGAGGCCCGGATCACGGAACGTCGAGACCCAGCCCCGCAGCTCCGTGGCCACCTCGGTCTCGACGACCATGCGCTCGTAGAGCCGCGAGGCTCGCCCCCCGAAGAGCACCTCGTTGAGCACGCAGAGCACAGTGTGCTCGGCGTCGCCGAGCGCGGGTCCGCGGTAGCCCACCAGCACCTTCGTAGTGGCCGTGGGCCGGCGCAGCACGACCTCGCGCGCCTCGGTCTGGGGCGGATCGGGGAGCGTGTCCTCCTCGGGCACGATCCCCCGCGGAATTCCCCCGTACGCTCGCCCGATCTTCTCGAGCACCGCGCGCTCGCTGACGTCGCCGACCACCACGAGCGTCGCGTTGTTCGGCGCGTAGTAGCTGGCGTAGAAGGCCTCGCAGTCGGTGGGGGTGAAGCCCATGATGTCGTCCATCCAGCCGATGGTGGGCCAGTGGTACGGGTGCCGATCGAAGGCGGTCTTGTAGAGCAGCTCGTTCGCCGCGCCCTCGACGTCGTCCTCGACGCGGTAGCGCCGTTCGTTCGCGACGACCTCCTTCTCGCTCGCGACCTGCGGCTCGCGCAGCACGAGGTGCGCCATGCGCTCCGACTCGAGGGAGACCGCGAGCCCGAAGCGGTCCTTCGGGAGCGACTCGTAGTAGTACGTCCACTCGAGCCACGTGGCGGCGTGCG
>CAZHGG010000050.1:0-1795 GCA_964531755.1 uncultured Polyangiaceae bacterium | reverse complement strand
CGCCGCTCTCCTCGAGGCGGCGATCGAACTGGCCGGCGGGCAGGTGCTCGGTCTCGTTGAACATCAGGTGCTCGAAGAGGTGCGCGAGGCCGGTCTTGCCCGGCCGCTCGTGGCGCGAGCCCACACGAAACCAGGTGAAATAGCTCACCGTCGGGGCCTGCCGATCGACGAGGAGGAGCAGGCGGAGGCCGTTCCCCAGCGTGAACGCGCGCACCGGATCGGCGCCGAAGGGCACGTCGCCCTCGTAGGTCCAGCGGTGGGCCGGGGAGGGCGCGCGCTCGTTCAGGGCGGAGAGCGTGGCCAGGATGCGCTTGTCCATCCGGCTCGTTTACCACTCCGTGACGTCGAGCACCTGGAAGGATTCGCCGTTCCAGAGCCACACGTGCGGACCGCACAGCGCGAGGATGGCGGTCTCGGGCGCGCCGCTGAGCGACTCGCGGTCCTCGCTGCCGAGGCGCACGAGGCGAGCGGGCTCGTCGCAGTCGCGCGCGCGGTAGAACAGCGGCTCATCGCCGCTCGTGCTCAGCACTCCGCCGTCGCTCGCGATGAGCATTCCGCCCTCGAACAAGCGGAGCGCGTGCGCCGGCCGCGGCGCGCCGCGATCGTCGGAGAAGGCCGGGTGCTCCTGCTCGAGCGGCACTGGGCGCGGCCTCGCGGCGCGCTCCTCGCGCCACACTGTGCCCTCACGGTCGAGCACGAACGCCGCGCCGCGGAAGACGTCGAGGTCGGCCACGTCGACCGCGATCACCTGGTCTTGGCGGATGTCGCTCCAGCGCTTGCCGTCGAACGCGGCGACGGCGCCCATCTGCGCGCCGCTCACCAGCATGCTGAGGCCGCGCTTGTGCGCGTGCACGGAGAGCACGGCCTCGCTGCCGTCGAGCCCCGCGTCGGGCGAGAACGGCACGAAGCGGTTCCCCGAGAGCTCGAGCAGCGCGCCGGCGCCCCACACGACCACGCGGCCCACGGCCGAGCCCATGCCATACCAGAACGTGCGCCCGGGCGTGCGGCGCGCCAGGGGGATCGGACGCGTGGTGCCGTCGCGCTCGAACCGCACCGCGTGCGTGCTCGTGAGCCCCCAGAGGGTGCCGTCGCGCTCCACGTGGAGGTCGGTCAGGTGCTCCTCGCGCCCCTCCTCGCGCGCGACCTCCCCGTCGACGAAGTGGAGCAGCAGGCTCGGGGAGGGGGCCCGCGCGCCGCTGGCCCGCCCGAGCACGTAGAAGTCCGACGGCGAGCGCCCCGCCGCGGCTCGGAAGGTGTAGCGAGTCGCCGGGAGCGGATCGAGGATCCGCGCGCCGCGCACGACGAGCGGCGGCTCCGGCGGAGCCTCGCGCAGGTCGCGCGACAGATCGTCAACCTCCTTTCCCGTCGACTCCGCGTAGAAGTTCTCGTTGCGGAACGTGCGCAGCCACCGGAAGACGTCCTCGGCCTCGAACGCGACGTCGCCGGTGCGGAAGCGCCCCGTCATGGAGAAGTCGTCGACGTTGATCGTGAGCACGGTCGCTCCGGTCGAGTCAAAGAGGCGGTTCACGTCACCGCGCGTCGCCCGCGCGCGCTCCGGCCCGAGCAGCTCGGTCATGGCGGGCAGGTCGGAGGTCTCGAGGGTGCCGAGCAGGGGCGACTCGAAGTGAAACCCGAGATTGGCGAGCAGCTCGCGGAGCCGCGGAGGGATGCGCGCCGCGGCCTCCATCGACTCCTCGCGCTCGTCGGCGAGATCGTCGAGCCAGTGGGCGAAGTCGTGCGCGCGCGGGCGCGGCGTGGTGCCCACGAGCTCGACCACGGGCAGGTGCCCGGGCGC
>CAZHGG010000049.1:0-14236 GCA_964531755.1 uncultured Polyangiaceae bacterium | reverse complement strand
CCACCTCGAGGCGCGTGAGGCGGGCCTCGGCGCGCGCGAGCTCGACCGGGCCGTCGCGCTCGGCGAGCTGCTCGCGGAGCGCCTCGTGCGCGCGCAACTCACCCTGGAACCCGGGCGCATCGCGGACATCTTCGCCGAGCTGCTCGCCGAGGCGCGCGGCGCGTCGTCGGCGCGCGTCCTCGGCTGCCCCGCCGATCTCGAGGCCCTGCGGGAAGCGCTCGGCGCCCTCGGGCTCCCGGAGGACGCCGTCGCGCTCGTGGAGGACCCGGGCCTCACGCGCGGCTCGCTCGTCCTGGAGAGCGATCTCGGCACCCTCGACGGTCGCCTCGAGACCCGGCTCGACCGCCTCGCCGAGGCGCTCCTCGCCGAGGTGCGCGCGCAGGCGCGCCGGGGCGAGCCGCGCTGATGCCGTCCGAGCGCTCGCCCTCGCTGGCCCCGCTGCCGCCGCCCGCGTGGCGCCTGAACCTCGCGCTCTTCGTGGCGACCGTCGTCAGCGTGTTCGGCACGTCGCTCGCGTTCGAGCGCTCCGCGGCCGAGGCGTCGGCGCGCGCCGCTGGGGCGCTCCCGAAGGTGCTCGCGTTCGTCACCGACCGGGTGGCCCTCGCGCACGCGGGCGCGTTCACCCTCACGCTCCTCGGCATCCTCACGGCCCACGAGCTCGGGCACTTCATCGCGTCGCGCATCCACCGCGTCGACGCGACGCTGCCGTTCTTCATCCCCATGCCGCTGCTCTCGCCCTTCGGCACGATGGGCGCGGTGATCCGCATGCGAGGGACCATCGCCACGCGCCGCGCGCTGCTCGACATCGGCGCCTCCGGGCCGCTCGCGGGGCTCGCGCTCGCCCTACCGCTCTACGCCTACGGGGCCGCGCGCTCGCGTGTGGTGCCGATCGCGCAGACCGCGGACAGCGTCGAGCTCGGCGAGAGCCTCATAGTAAAGCTCCTTGACCACCTGGCGCACCCGGGGATCCCCGAGGGCTCGGAGCTCTTCCTGTCGCCCGTCGCGTTCGGCGCGTGGGCCGGCATGTTCGTGACGATGATCAACCTCTTGCCGGTGGGGCAGCTCGACGGCGGGCACGTCGCGTACGCGCTCTTCGGGCCCCGGCAAGACCGCTTCGCGCGCTTCGTGCACCGCGCCCTGCCGGCGCTCTTCTTCCTCCGCCTCGCGCAGCTCGTCGCGGTCGACCTTGCGGGCGGCCGCGGCCTCGCGCGGTTCGGGGCCCACCTCGGGAGCGCGCTCTTCTGGCTCGTGTGGTTCGAGATGCTCGCCATCTTGGGCAAGCTCTCCCCGTCGGACGCGGAGGCTGAGCGGCCCGCGCGGCCCACCCTCACCGTGCGCGCCCGCGTCGTGTGGACGCTCGCGCTCGTGATGTCGTCGGGCTACCTGCGCGCGCCCGAAGAGCTCCCGGCGCTCGTGCGGCGCATCGGGGTGTGGCCGGCCTACGTCGCGTGGTTCGCGGGGCTCTTCGCGCTGCTCGTGGCCGAGGCGCGGCGCGGAGTGCTCCAAGAGCCCGCGCTGCTCGCGCACCCGCCGACCGGCGCCGCTCCGCTCGACGCGCCGCGCGCGGCCGTCGCGGTGCTCACGCTGCTCTTCTTCGTGGGCCTCTTCATGCCCACGCCGATCGCCATGTAGCCCGCGGCTTCAGCCCCGCGCGCCGCGCGGCGGCGCGCCGTGCGCGGCGCCCTCGAAGAACACCGTCGAGAGCAGGGCGACCGTGCGCCTCACCGCGGCGGGGGTCGCCGGCAAGCGGCCGCTCGCGAGCAGCGTGGCGACGCCGTGCACGAACGCCCACGACGCGAGCGCGAGCTCGCGCGCGGAGAGATCTTGCCGCACCGCGCCCGCGCGACGCGCCTCCTCCAGGGTGCGCTCGAGCAGGCGGTAGCTCTCGCTCGCGCGGGCCTTGTTCGCCTCGCCCTCCTCGAGCGGCGCGCTCAGCACCAGGCGAAACAGCGTGGGCTGCTCGAGCGCGAAGCGCACGTACGACTCGCCGAGGGCCTGCACGCGCTCACGGGGGCTCGGCCCGGCGGCCGCGAGCGCCGCGTGCTCCGCCTCGGCCAGCTTCGCGAGGCCCTCGTCCCGCAGCGCCGCGAGCACGTCGGCCTTGCTGGCGAAGTGCCGGTACGGCGCGTTGTGCGTGACCCCCGCGACCCGCGCGAGCTCGCGCAGGGTGAAGTCGTGGTGGCCGCGCTCGGCGAACAGCGCGAGCGCCGCGTCGAGCAGCGCGCGCCGCAGGTTGCCGTGGTGATACCCGCGTGGCTCTTCGGTTGCGCGAGCGCTCATGGGCGAACCGTACAACGCCTGGCGCCTGCCGCACGACAAATGTGGACAGTGACCACATTTCGCTTGCCGGCTCCGGCGGCCTGGGTCAAAACCTCCCGAGCGGAGGCCCCTCATGTCCCAGGTCCACTCGTCCGAGCTCGTGAAGAAGAAGAAGAACCCGGCCTCGGCGAACCGCCGCCGGGCGCACGGCGTGGTGGCCGACCGGGTCGACGTGGCCATCATCGGCAGCGGCCTCGGCGGGCTCGTGGCCGCGGGTTACCTGGCGCAGCAGGGGCTCTCGGTGTCGGTCTTCGAGTCGCACTACACGGCCGGCGGCTGCGCCACGCAGTTCTCGCGCGGCCCGAAGAGCGCGCGGTGGAACTTCGACGTGGGCCTGCACTACGTGGGCGACTGCGAGCAGGGCATGATCCCGCGCATCCTCCGCGACCTCGCTTCCGACGTGGGCTGGAACGAGCTCGACCCCGGCGGCTTCGACACGCTGGTGTTCCCCGATTTTCGCTTCCGCATCCCCGCCAACCTCGAGCTCTACCGCGAGCGCCTGGTCGAGGCCTTCCCCCACGAGCGCCGCGGCATCGATCGCTACGTGCGCCTCGTGCGCGGCGTCATGAAGGTGGCCCGCCTGATGGAGACCTACGAGGGGCGCCGGCCGCCGCTGGTCGAGCTCGCGAAGGTGGCGCTCGACGCCGTGCACCTCGTCCACCGCCAGAACGCCACCATCGGCGAGGTGCTGAAGGGGCTCGTGCGCGATCCCAAGCTCGTGGCCGTGCTCCTCGGCCAGAGCGGCGACTACGGGCTCCCGCCGTCGCAGGTGAGCGCCCTGCTCCACATGGGCCTCGCGGGGCACTACTTCCGCGGCGCGTATTATCCGCGCGGCGGCGGGCAGATCCTCGCCGACAAGCTCGCCGCGCGCGTCGAGGCCCTCGGCGGCTCCATCCACCTGCGCACGCCGGTCGAGCGCGTCCTCGTCGAGGGCGGGCGCGCGGTGGGCGTGCGCCTGCCCGCGCGGTCGGGCGAGCCGCCCCGCGAGATCCGCGCCGACGTGGTCCTCTCCAACGCCGACCTGAAGCGCACGCTCTGCGAGCTCGTCGGGCCCGAGCACCTGCCGAGCGGCGTCGTCACGAAGGCGCGCGACTACAAGATGGCGGCGGCGCTGTTCATGACGTTCGTCGGCATCGAGGGCGACGGGCGCGACGTGGGCCTGTCGAACTCGAACATCTGGCAGTTCGACGGCTACGACGTGGAGGGCTTCTACCGCGACGGCGACAAGGGGCACGGGCCCATCGGCGTGTCGGGCTGCTACATCACGAGCGGCTCCATGAAGGACCCCGACAACCTGCTCCACCACGCGCCGGCCGGGCACACGGGCGTCGAGGTGATGGCCGTCGTGCCCTCGTCGCCGCAGCGCTGGGGCGCCGAGGGCGACGTGTACGCGTGGGACTACAAACACGGCGAGACGTACCTCCAGCGCAAGCGCGAGCTCGAAGACGCGCTCATCGACCGCATGGACAACCTGTTCCCGGGCTCGAAGGCCCGGGTGGTCCTGCGCGAGAGCGCCACGCCGCTCACGCACGGCCGCTTCACGGGCGCCACCGACGGCACGGGCTACGGCCTCGCGTGCACGCCGGATCAGTTCATGAAGGCCCGGCCGGGGTACCGCGGCCCGCTGCCTGGGCTCTACCTCACCGGGGCCTCCACGCGGGCCGGCCACGGCATCGTGGGCGCCATGATGGGCGGTCGCGCGGCGGCCACGCGCATCCTGAAGGACGTGGCGGCGGGCAAGGTCGCGCTGCGCTCGTCGCGCCTCGCCGCCCCCTGAGCGGCCGCCGCGCTAGAGCAGGTGCGCCTGCGAGGCGAGCACGAGCTGGGCCGCGTAATAGAGCGGCAGCCCCACGAGGCGGTTCGCGAGCTCGCGCTTGACGAACTGGTGCCGCGCGACAAATAGATCGGAGATATAAAACATGGCGGCGCCCACCAGCAGCCACCCCGCGCCGCCGCGCCGCGCCGCGCCCGCGGCGAGGGCGACCATGCCGGTGATGACGACGACGTAGGCGGCGACGGGGCCTCGCATGGGGCCCTTCACCGAGGGCCAGAGCCACCGGAGCACCGGGACCGCGACCGCGGCCATCCCGACCAGGGCGAGCAGGGTCGCCGTCGGGTCGACGCCACGTACCAGGAAGGCGATCCCGTACGCGACGTGCCCCAACAGGAACGCGACGAGGCCGGCGACGAACGCGCCGCGCCCCTTCGGGATGAGCAACACGTCGCCCACGGCGGCGAGCGCGAGGCCCACGACGAGGACGCGCCCGAACGGGGTCGAGCGCCCCTCGAAGAAGCCGCCCCACGCCAGCCCCGCGACGATGAACGTGAGCGAGGCCACCGGCTTGGTGAGCCACTCCCCCCGCGCGCTCTCGACCTTGACCGCCACGAGCAGGGCCGCGACGAGCGCAGCGGTGAGGACGACGAAGAGCACCCCCCAGAAGTAGCACCCCAGCCCCACCCGGAGTCTCTTTCTCCCCTCAGGGCGCGCGCGCCTCGCCGCAGCGCTTCGGGTCGAGGGCCGGCGGGCCCACGCGCGTCGCCAGGGTGACGCGCGGGCCGGCGCGGTTCTCGAGCCGCATGGACGTCAGACCTGATTCGTCGAAGCAGAGGCGCGCCGTCGACGGCCCGTAGGGCCCCGGGTCTCGCTCCTCGACGCACCCGACGCCCGCGCGGCCTCGCCCGGCGCTCGGGCGTCGGAGCGTCCGAGGGGGGTCGAGGAGGACCACGAGCTCGGACGCCGTGCCCTCCACGCGCACCGCCGGCAGCAGCGCCGCGAGCTCTTCTGCGCCGGGCCGGTCGACGAAGCTGCCTCGGGCGACCGCGCGCGCGCCCCCGTCGCCGGCGCTCCAGGTCACCTCGCAGACGACCAGCTCGACCTCGCCCCGCGTCTCGACGCGGCCGCCCGCGGGCGCGTGCGGATCGACGCTGTCGGTCACGCGAAAGCGCGCCACCGCGCCCACACGAAAGAGCGCGGGCACCCAAAGGGTCGCGGGATCGCTGCGCGGCTCGGGGGGCGCAGCGGGCGGCGACGCGGTCGACGCGGTCGACGCGGCGGACGCGGCGGACGCGAGCTCGACGGCGCGGGCGGAGCTCGCGTGGGTCGGCGACGGACGGGGCGCGCTCGCGGGCTCATCGCGCTGGCAGGCGACCAGCAAGGCCGCCGCGAGGCAGAGGGACTCGCGGACGAGCGACGCGGGCGGCCTCAGTCGGCGGCGCGCACCTTGAGCGCCTCGGCGACGAGTTTGGTCATGGTGGCCTGCGCGATCTGCCCGGCCGCCGCCACCGACGACCGCGGCACGCTGGTGCGCAGCGCGATCACGAGCTCGTGGCCGCCGTCGTAGCCAGGCAAACACGTGTAAGATACAAGCACGACCTCGCTCCGCGAGCGCGAGGTGCTGTCGCCCCAGCCCACCTTGTCGAAGATGCGCCAGTTCGAGCGGCCGCCGTTCAGCGCGTCGATGCGCGCGATGGTCTCGGCCGCGCCGAGCGCCGTGGTGCCGGCGACGGCGTTCGCCACGTAGTTGGAGATGCCCGCGAGCATGCCGCCCACCGCGGTCGACCCGGGCCGCCCATAGAAGAGCACGTCGAGGTCTTCGGCTTGGAAGCCGGGCAGCGACGACTCGGGGGCGAGCGCGTGCTGGCTGAGCCGCTTCAGCCACTCGGCCTGCGCCAGCGCCGACATCGGCTTGTCGTCCACCATGCGCGCGTCCGGCGTGGCGGCGTAGCTCGGCCCGTGGGGCATGGTCCACGTGCGGCCCGCCGCGTAGGGCGCCGCGCCCCACGCGCTCCGCGTGCGCCCCGCGTCGCGCGAGACATGGAACGAGCTCTCGTCGCCCGTGAGGTTCAGCCACCCGGCGCCGAAGAGCGCGCTCGTGCGCTCGGCGCCCGCGATCGTGAGGAAATAGCCGGCGATCTCGTTCGACGCGCCGGGCACGCCGCCGCTCGGCGCGTAGGTCTCCATGGCGGTCACGAGATCGCCCACCGCGCCCGCGGACACGCTCGCCGGACCTCCGACCCGCCCGTCGGTCGCGGCGCGCACCCGCGCCATCGCCGCCGACGCCGCGATGATCTTCGCCGAGCTCCACGGCTCGTAGGTGTCGTGCACGAGGCCGTGCGCGCCGAAATACGCGTACGCCGGCCGCCCACCCACGCGCCGCACGTCGATGACCACGGCGCGGTCGGAGGCGGGCACGAGCCCGTCGAGCGCGTGCTCGTCGACCCCGACGCGCGCCTCCCACCCGGGCGAGAGGAAGCGGGCCTCCTCGTCGGTCTTGTACACGTAGGTCTTCCCGCGGAACGTGGCGCGGGCGGGCTTGTCGGTGTCGAGCACCGGGCACGTGAGCACGCGCGCGCGGTCGGCCGCCACGGGCGAGGGCGCGGACGGGGCCGTGGAGAGCGCCTCGTTCGACGAGTCACCGTCCGGTGCGGCGCCCGCGGGCTCCTCCCCTGGCGCCTCGGCGGAGCACGCGGGGGCCCCGACGCAGGTCAGCGCCACCGCGAGCGTGACCCCGAGTGTGCGGAGGTGAGACGACATGCCGAGGGCCACCATGACGTGGAATGAGGTCGTGCGCCAGCGGCGCGGGGCGTGGGGTGAGTGGGTGAGTGGGTGAGAGGGGTGAGTGGGGTGAGTGGGCCGCTCCGCAGGTCCGCGTCGTCGGTTCGGTCTCGCTCGCGTCAGCGCTTCGCGACGACGCGGCTCGCGGCGATGGCGTCGCGGTAGAAGTCGGCGTGGCCGACGGACTCCTCGTAGCCATTCAGGAGCTGCAGGTAGCGACGGCAGTCGGTGAACGAGCCCGTGACGCTCCCCACGTACACGCCGATGAGCTCCGCGGTCCCGTCGGCGCGCGGGCGCAGCGCGGGGTGGCCCTCGTCGCCGTCGCGGTGGCAGACCGCGCCGCCCATGTTCGGCTTCACCTCGACGATCGCGTCGGTGGAGAGCTTGGCGTTCAGCACCACGCACCCGCCGACGCCCTTGCGGATCACGCGGTCGTCGTTCGACTTGCCGTAGCCCACGAGCTCCGCGTCGCACGTGCCCCACTTGGGCTTCGCGGTGGGGAGCCCGATCGGGGTCACGCCGGGGACCGCGCGCTCGAGCACGAGGTACGCGAGGTCGTTGAGCAGGAGGGTGTGCACGAGGTCGATCGAGCCCTGCGCCTCGAGGTGGGCGGACGGGTGGTAGTGCGTCTCGACGACGGGCACGTGGTTGCGCTGCGCGAGCTCGCCGGTGCCGAACACGAGCGCGCGCCCCTTCTGGCGGTAGACGCAGTGGGCCGCGGTGACGACCACGTCGGGCGCGATGAGCGTCGCTCCGCAGAGCGCCGCGTCGTCCTTCGCGTCCTTCGCGGCGAGGTAGCCCGCGCCCTGGAAGCGCGACTCGGGCTTGCCGCCCACGAGCGCCTCCTCTCCCGTCTCTTCGCTCGAGGCCGCCGGATCGTCGGTCTGCGCCGAGCACGCGGCGAGCGCGGAGAAGAGGAGCGCGGCGAGGGCGGTCGCGAAGGGGCGGAGGTGCATCCACGGCATGAAGCAGGATGTGTGCCTAGGTGTGTGTGCGGCGATATCGAAGGGTTACGCCTCGGGACGCCGGCCGGCTGCCCAGGCATTGGATCGCCTGAGATCCGGTGCACGAGGCCTCGGGCGCGCGCGGCCGATCGCGCGACGTGCCACTCGCCGCGCTCGAGGACGACCCCGCGCGTTGCCCCCCGCACGCGGCCGGGGTACGTCACGGGCACGCGCGAGCAGCTCGCGCGCGAAAGGAGCGCTCATGGCCGAAAGCCCACGCACAGTCCTCGTCACCGGCGCCAACCGAGGCATCGGCCTCGAGCTCGCCGCGCAGCTCGCCGCGCGCGGCGACCGCGTCATCGCCGCGTGCCGCGAGACCACGCCGGAGCTCGACGCGCTCGCGCGCGACTCACGCGACGCGGTGCGGGTGGAGCGGGGCGTCGAGGTCACGAGCGACGCGTCGGTCGCCGACCTCGCCTCCCGCCTCGCGGGGCTCACGCTCGACGTGCTCGTCCTGAACGCGGGCGTGCTGCACCCCGACGCGCTGGACGCGCTCGATCTGGACGGCGCCCGCAAGCAGTTCGAGGTGAACGCGCTCGGCCCGCTCCGCGTGGCCAAGGCGCTCCTGCCGAACCTCCGCGAGGGCTCGAAGATCGCGATCGTGACCAGCCGCATGGGCTCGCTGGCCGACAACGGCTCGGGCGGCATGTACGGCTACCGCATGAGCAAGGCCGCCGTGAACATGGCGGGCGTGTCGCTCGCGCGCGATCTCCACCCGCGCGGCGTCGCGGTCGGCCTCCTCCACCCGGGGATGGTCGCGACGGGCATGACCGGCGGCAACGGCGTGCCCCCGGCCGACGCGGCGCGCGGCCTGCTCGCGCGCATCGACGAGCTCGATCTCGCCGCCACAGGCAGCTTCCGCCACGCGAACGGCGAGGCGCTGCCCTGGTAGGCCGGTAGGCCCGCCTGCGCGCGTGTCGCTACGGGAACACGCCGGGGGTGAGGGCGCGCCGGCCCCAGCCGAACGTGGCCGCGCGCCGCTGATCGGCCGCCCACGGCGCGGCGAAGGCGTCGCGCACGACGAGCTCGGCGAGCTTGCCGCGCGGCGAGAAGCCCCACTCGGCCTCCTGCGACACGTCGTCCGGATCGGCGTACGTGCGCCACACGAAGAAGCCGAGGAAGCTCGGCTCGTCGAGCAGCGGCCCGACGAGGGCGTGGTAGGCGAGCGCCTGCGCCGGCTGATCGACGTGCACGTCTTTCATGCCGTCGGGCCACTCCCACGGCTTCAGCGCGGGCTCGGGCCGGGTGGTGTACCCAATTTCCGTGAAGAGTACAGGCTTTCGCCACGTGGCCGAGAGGGCGCGGACGCGGTCGCGCACGCGCAGGCCGCCCGCGCGCAGGTCGGCGAGGGTGGCGCCCTCGCGCTCCGCGAGCGGGTAGAACGCGTTGATGCCGATGACGTCGAGGTCGCCGAGGATCACGGTGTCGTCCACGTCGTCCCAGTTGGCCGAGTAGGTGAGCGGACCGTTGTAGAGTGCACGTATGCGCGCGATGAGCGCAGAGAAGGAGGGCGCGCGCCCGCTCGTGACCCACGAGCGCAGCTCCACGCCGCACGAGAGGAGGTCGACCCCGGCCTCTGTGGCCACGCGCGCCCAGGCCTCGACGAAGCGCCCGTAGCTCTCGGCCCACGCCGCCCAGCCCGCGTCGGTCTTCGGGTCGATCAGCGCGCGCCACTCGCCCGACTCGACCCACAGGTGCGGCACGAGCATCACGCGGAGGCCGCGCGCGTGCGCCGCGCGCACCGAGGCGACGATCGCCGCGCGGTTGTCGGCGAAGGGCGCCTCGAAGCGCAGGTCGACGCCGCGCCCCGCGAGATCGTAGACGCGGCCGAACGGCGTGAGGGCGACCCAGGTGCCGCCCATGGCGCGGGTCTCGTCGAGCGAGCGCTCGAAGGCGCTCGAGCCGTAGCCCTTGCCGGGGTGGTACGCGTTCTCGATGGGGCCGATCGTGAGCCCGCGCGCCGGGCGCTCGGCGAGCGCCGCGGGGAGGGGCAGGGGAGGCGGCGCGTAGAGGGCGTGCGCGGCTCGCACGGGGCTCGAGGGGCCCGCGTCGAGGAGGCGCATCGCGTGCGCCTCCGGGCAGCGCGCGAGGACGGGCAGCGTCGCGAGGGCCAGACCCGCGACGGCGAGGCGCGCGAGGCGGAGCGGCGAGGGCTGCGCGTTCATGGGGCTCGTATAGTCGGGCGGCGGGCTCGGCGTCACGCCGAGACCGTCACCCCGAGGGTTCCGGCTCGCGGCTCGCCCAATCGGCGAAACCATGCCGGGCTCCGCGGCGCTGCGCTCTGCGGACGGGCCTACCGCGGCCACGCCGGGAAACCGGCCCGTGGCGCCGCCCTGCGCTCTCACCACCCCCCGCACCACAAGCTGGTCGCTTACGGCGTGGCCGTCGAGCTCCTCTTGGCCGTGAAGGCCTCACCGCGGGTGCCCCTCACATCGTCGACCTTCGGGCACTACTTCGACAACAGCAGCATGCTGGCACGCGACCTGCTTCGGAGGTTCCACCATGACGCGTCCATCCCGCTTCTCTCTTCCCCGCGCCTTTCTGTGCGCCGCGACCGTCGCGGCGCTCGGCTGCAACGTCCTAGGCGGCGATTCGACCGACGGGGACCTGGGCGTGGCGCGCTTCGAGTACAGCTCCGGGTGCTTCCTCGACTGCAAGGGCGTGACCCGGGCGATGGTGGCTGGGACCGAGGAGTCCATCTCTGCCCAACTCAAAAGCGGGCAGGAGCCCTACGCCGAGAGCGCGAACCCCGCCGTGTTTCGGGTCACCGCCACGAAGAACACTCGGACCTGCTGCACGCGATCGGGCAGCTCTTCGACGTGCTCCGAAGGCGAGAGCTCGGACTCGTGCCGCGCGCGAGGCGGCGAGCTCTCCGTGCGCTCCAACATCGACGTGGTCGCGGTCGGGCCCGGCGAGGCGAAGCTTCGCCTCATGGGCGCGAATCGGGCGCTCGTCGATAGCGTCACGTTGAAGGTCGAGGTGCCGGCGACTCTCGACGTGGACGTCGCGCAAGGCGCGACCGGCGTTCCGCGGCTCGACCTTCGGGTAGGCGAAGCCGTCGTGCTGTCGCCGCATGCGCGGTCGGCCGACGGCTCGCCGCTTCAAGCGACCAAGGGCTTCGTCCTCCGCGTGGATGACACGCTTGTCGTGGGGTTCCGGGACACGGGCTTCACGCTCTCTTCTCCGCGCTGGTCCCTCCAGGCCCGGGCGGCCGGGGCGACCACCATGCACATCGTGTCGGGCGGGCTCGATGTCGGGATCCCCGTCACGGTCCGCTGACGCCACATCGCGGGCCGGCGCGCGGTGGGCCTACCTAGCCCTGCGGAATCGAGCAGACGCGTGGCAGCAGGCGCTCAGAAGAGCCATCGTCGTAGTAGCCACGCGTCTCCCCCAGCGCGATCGCGTCGCCGTGGCGCAGGAGGCGCTCGCCCTTCACGCGCTCGCCGTTGACGTAGGTGCCATTCGAGCTGCCGAGGTCACGAAGCAGAAACCGCCCCTCGCCAGTCTCGACGATTTCGGAGTGCTCCTTGCTGACTTCTTGTCGCACAGCGGGATGGAGTTCCGCGGATGTCCGCCCAGGGTGTTCGTGGCTCGGAGCTCGATCGTGTTCGGCCCCTCGGGTCCAAGGAGAATCAGCGCTGGCCCTTACCCTCCTTCGAGGATCGCGAAGCGCGTCAGCTAAACGCCACAACCCCGACCCCGACCCCGACCCCGACCTTGATCCGGTGTCACCCCGACACGAGGACCACGCGCGTGACCTCGGGCGGGGCGCCCACGCGCGACGGAGGGCCCGCGACGCCGAAGCCGCGGTTCACCCACAGCGTCGTGCCCCCGCGCACGTACCTGCCCGACACGTAGGGCATCACCAGATCGGCCGGCCGAAAGCCGGGGTTGATCTGGCCGCCGTGCGTGTGCCCGCTGAGCTGGAGCGCCACCTGGCCGATGTGGGCGTCGAAGGTCTTCGGCTGGTGCGACAGCAGCACGCGCGGGACGTCCTTCGCCCGCACCGTGGCGAGCGCGCGCGCGAGGTTTGGGCCCTCGTAGCCCCACCGGCGGCCCCACAGCTCGTCGAGCCCGAGCAGCGCGAAGCCGCCGCCCTCGCTGGCGCGCAGAATCCGCCCCTCGTTGACGAGCAGCGTGACGCCCGCGCGGCGCAGGGCGTCGGCCACGAGGTCGCGGCCCGTCGTGTAGTCGTGGTTGCCGTAGATGCAGAAGAGGCCGTCGCGCGCCTCGAGCCGCGAGAAGGCTCGCGCGAAGAGCGCGCAGTACTCCGGGTCGTGATCGACGAGATCGCCCGTGGCCACGATGAGGTCGGGCTTCATCGCGCGCACGAGCGAGAGGCCCTCCTCGAGCTCGCGCTCTTGCACGAAGAGCCCGGCGTGCACGTCCGAGATCTGCGCGATCGTGTAGCCGTCGAGCTTCGGGGAGAGGCCGGGGATCTTCACGACCACCTCCTCGACCTCGAAGGCGTGGCGGCCGCGGACGATGCCCCACCCGATCGCGGCCGTGCTCGAGCCGAGCAGCGCGTACCCCGCGGTGCGCTCGATGAGCAGGCGCCGGGAGATGCGCACCTCGCGGCGCTCGTCGATGGCCGCCGCGAGCGCCTCGGCCTCGCGCGGGGCCTCCGGCTCGGGGCGGGACGCGACCTTGGCGACCGCGCGCCTCGCGAAGGCGCGGCGGGCGCGCTCGTAGAGGCCCCCGTAGGCCCAGAAGAGCGTCTTCATGACGCCGAGGGGCGAGCCCGCGCACGCGACGATCGCGACCTCCATGAGCGCGTAGGCGGAGGCCGCGCGCGCCACGCCGAAGTAGACCGCGAGGAAGCGGAGCGTCGGTCCCACGCAGGCGAGCGCCGCGGCGAGACCGCGCGTGCGGCGCTTGTTGCGCGCCACCCACGCCACGTGGTCCTCGAGCCAGCGCGCGATGCTGAGGTGGCTCACGAGGCTGAGCACCAGCACGACGAGGCTCGCGCCCGCTCTCACGGCGACGCGCGCCCCGCGACGACCCGCTCGATGCGCCCGAGGTCGCGCGTGATCTCCACGTCGCGCAGCCCCGCGTCGGCGAAGAGCCTCGCGACGTCGGGGGCCTCGCCCGCGCCCACCTCGACCGCGAGCACACCCCCGCGCGCGAGCAGCGGCGGGGCGTCCCGCGCGATGCGCCGGTAGAAGTCGAGCCCGTCGGGGCCGCCGTCGAGCGCCAGCCGAGGCTCGAAATCACGCACATCGGGCATGAGCCGGTCGCACTCGTCGGTGGCGACGTACGGCGGGTTCGAGACGATGAGCTCGAACCGCGGCGGGCTCCACGGCAGCCGGGCGCCCTCGAGAGCCTTGGTCAAATCTCCCTGTAAAAACGAGATGTTGTACGCGCCGAGACGCACAGCGTTCTCACGCGCCACCGCGAGCGCGTCGGCCGAGATGTCGGTCGCGACGACGTCGGTCGTGGGGCGCTGCCGCGCGAGCGTGATCGCCACACAACCGGAGCCGGTGCACAGGTCGAGCACGCGCCCGCCGAGGGCGAAGTCGGGCGTGCGCGCGAGCGCGACGTCGACGAGCGTCTCGGTGTCGGGGCGCGGCACGAGCACGCGGCGGTCGACCTTGAAGACCCGCCCGTAGAACTCGCGCTCGCCGCGCAGGTAGGCCATGGGCTCGTGGGCGCGTCGCCGCTTCACGAGCTCCCGGAGCCGCGCGAGCTCGGGGGCGGTGAGGGTGCGGTCGCCGCGCACGATGACGTCGACGCGGGTGATGCCGAGCGCGAACGCCACGATGAGCTCGGCCTCGAGCCGCGGGCTCTCGAGGCCGCGCGCGCGGAAGTCGTCCGTCGCCCACTTCGCGAGCTCTGCCACGGACCACTCGCGCGGGGCCTCAGCCTGCAAGTCGGGTGCGCTCCGCGGCCACCGTCGCCTCGACCTCGGCGCGGATCTCGGCGAGCCGCGCCTCGGTGCCGGCCTCGAACCGGAGCACCAGCACGGGCCCCGTGTTCGACGCCCGGACGAGGCCCCACGTGGGGGCGCCGCCCTTGTCGAAGGTGATGCGGGCGCCGTCGATCTCGAGCACGTCGAGGCCGCGGTCTTTGTACTTCTTCGTGACCGCCTTCACGATGTCGAACTTCAGCGCGTCGGGGCACTCGACGCGGATCTCGGGGGTCGTGAAGGTGCGGGGAACGTCGGCCAAGAGCTCCGCGATGCTGCGCTCGTCGGCCGCGAGGATCTCGAGGAGCCGCAGCGCCGCGTACGTGGCGTCGTCGTACCCGAAATAGCGGTCCGCGAAGAACAGGTGGCCGCTCATCTCGCCCGCGAGCGCGGCGTGCTCCTCCTTCATCTTGGTCTTGATGAGCGAGTGCCCGGTCTTCCACACGATGGGCC
>CAZHGG010000048.1:0-14479 GCA_964531755.1 uncultured Polyangiaceae bacterium | reverse complement strand
GTCGAGGGGCCGTCGGGGCCGGCGTCGGCCGCGGCCTCGGCGCGCGCGTCCTGCCCGGCCGCGTCGCAGCGCGCCGTCGCGTCGCTGGCGGGCGTCGAGCTGCACGCGGCGGTGACCGCGAGCGCCGCCACGGCCGGGGCGAGGATGCGGACGAGGCGCGTGCTCACGCCGCAAGGCTAGCACGCTCGCGCGGCCGCCTGGCCGCCGCCGGTGTCCGGCGGGTGACGGCCGCGGAGCAACCGCACGAACTCGCGCAGTCGCCCCTTCCCTTCGCGGCGCCGCGCCGCACCGTGGACGCAGGCCAGCGGGGCGGCCGCCACGTCGGTGAGCGCTCCCCGCGCCGCAGCGGAGGTCACGTGTCGAGGACGAACGCGCGCGCGATGGAGATGCGGCTCAGGTTGGCGGTCCGCCAGAACCGGCTGGCGCTAGGCTTCGTCGCCGGCTGGCTGTCGTTCAACGCGGCGGTCTTCGTGAAGATCGGCCACGAGCCGTGGGCGGGCGCGGTCGCGACGGCGCTGTGCCTCACGCGGGCCGCGGGCGGCTGGCCCACGCTCTACCAGTCGTTCACGCAGCTCGTCGTGTTCGGGCTCGTCGCGTCGATGGTCGCGACCAACGTGACGCGCCGCTACCGCCCCGAGGAGACGTGCCGCGCGCTCGCGGGCGAGGCGTCCGAGCACGTCGTGGTCGTGGGCCTGTCGAACCTGGGCCGCCGGGTGGTGGACCTCGCCTACGCGTCCGGGGTCGAGGTCGTCGCGGTCGAGGAGGACGCCGCGCTCCTCGTGGGCCTCGTCCGCGACGAGCGCCCGTGCGTGCTCGGGAGCCCGCGCGAGCTCGCGACGCTCGAGGCGGCGGGCGTGGCGCGCGCGAAGGTCGTCGTCGTCGCGAGCGGCGACCTCGAGGCCGCCGCGGTCGCCTGTCGCCACGTGCGCGCCCTGAACCCCGGCTGCGAGCTCGTGCTGCGCTGCTCGAGCGACGACGTCGGCGAGGTGCTCGCCAAGGCCTACCGCGCGCGGGTGGTCTCCACGTCGCGCCTCGCGGCGCTGTTCATCCAGGGCCAGGCCGTGGTGGCGCGGGCGCGGCGCGTGGTGGTGATTGGCGACAACGCCGTCGCGGCGCGCGCGGCGGACGCCCTGGAGGCCAAGCGCATCCCCCACGCGGTCGTCCAGCGTCCCGCGGGGGACGACCTCGAGGCGCTCCGCGCTGCCGGCGCCGAGAAGGCCGACATGTTCGTCGTGTGCGACGACGACCTCGGCGACAACCTCCTGCTCGTCGACCGTCTGCGCGAGCTGAACGCCCGCGCGCGGATCGTGTGCCGGGCGTTCCACGACGACGCCGCCGAGCTGCTCGAGCAGCCTCCGTTCGGGTGTGTGGTCCTCTCGACGTCGCGCCACGCGTTGGGCGAGCTGGTCCGCGACGGCGCGCTCCGCGAGGTCGGGATCGTCGCCGTGGAGCCTCGCCCCGGCCGCCCCTGAGCCCGCGCGCCTTTCCGCTTTCCTTCGGGGCTGGGCGTGCTAAGAAGCGCTCCCCCTTGCTCGCGGCGCGTCCGCGGGCTACCCCCTGGCGCTCGCGCCCTGGGGATTCCACGAGGAGAGCACAAGTGGCCACCGCACAGACCCTGAAGTCCAAAGAGTACGAGACGATTTACGTGTTGCGCCCCGACGTCGACGCCGACGCGGCCGACAAGGTGCAGAACCGCATGACCGAGGTCGTGGCCCGCGACGGCGGCACCCTCCTCAAGGTCGAGGCCTGGGGCCGGCGCAAGCTGGCGTACCCCGTCAAGAAGCACCAGAAGGGCGTCTACGTCTACGTGAAGTACGTGGGCAAGGGCGGGCTCGTCCAAGAGATCGAGCGCAACCTCAAGCTGATGGACGCCGTCCTCAAGTACCAGACCGTGCTCCTCACCTCCGACGTCGACGCCGCCTCCTTCACGGTCGACCCCGAGGAGATCAAGTTCGCGCGCCTCGAGCTGCCCGCCGAGGAAGAGGAGAAGGAGTCGCGCGAGCGCGCCCTCGGCCTCGTCGACTTCCACGACGCCCCCCGCCGCGATCACCGCGAGTTCGAGGACGAGGACGACGCCGCCGAGGCGCCCGAGAAGAAGGCCGAGGAAGAGGCCAACTGAGCCTCTCCGCGTCCCCAACCCCTTTTTTGCCCGCGCCGCGCGGCGCGTGATTGGACCAAGCCACCATGATGGACGACGACAAAGACTTCGGACGAACCCCAGACCTCAACGCCGACGCCCCCGGCCGCCGCCGCGGCGGCAAGAAGCGCGTCTGCAAGTTCTGCTCCGACAAGGCCGTGACGATCGACTACAAAGACCCGCAAGCGCTCAGGTATTTCGTCTCCGAGCGCGGCAAGGTCACCCCCCGCCGCATCAGCGGCAACTGTGCCCTCCACCAGCGCAAGGTGACGCTCGCCATCAAGCGCGCGCGCAACATCGCGCTCCTGCCCTTCACCGTGTCGGGCTGAAAGGAAGCATCATGGCCGCCACCGTTCAGGTCATCCTCCAGACCGACGTCGCCAACGTCGGCTCCTCCGGCGAGCTCGTGAAGGTTCGCCCCGGGTTCGCCCGCAACTACCTCGTGCCCCAGAAGCTCGCCGTCGCGGCCACCGCCGCGCAGGTGAACCGCGTCAAGCACGAGAAGGCCGTCGCGCTCGCGAAGGCCGAGAAGGCCCGCAAAGAGGCGGGCGAGCTCGCCGCGAAGCTCGGCGCGCTCGTCATCAAGATCGCGCGCCCCGTCGGCGAGGACGATCGCCTCTTCGGCTCGGTCTCCGCCAAGGACATCGAGGCCGCGGTCCGCGCCGCCGGCCTCGAGACCTTCGACCGCAAGAAGATGCACCTCCCCGAGGCCATCAAGGCCCTCGGCACCCACGAGGTCGCGGTCAAGCTGCTCGGCGACGTCACGGCGACGCTCAAGGTCGAGGTCGTCAAGAAGTAGCTCGCGCCCCGCGCCCATCTCGCTCGCCCCGGCCGCCTCGCGCAGCCGGGGCGAGCCCGTTTCGGAGGGATAATCTGTGGAAAAGATGGGCGGATTCCGTAGGAAAGAGGTGGAGACGCCGCCGAGCGTCGAGGGCATCGTCCCCCCGCACGATCTCGACTCCGAGGCGGCCGTGCTCTCCTCGGTGCTCATCGACGGGTCGGCCATGGACCGCGTCCAGGAGTTCCTCCGGCCGGAGCACTTCTACTCCGAGGCCCACCGCCGCATCTTCGAGGCGTGCCTCGAGTTGCGCGAGGTAGGCAAGCCGGTCGACGTGGTCACCGTCGGCTCGTGGCTGAAGACGCGCGGCCGCATCCAGCAGGTGGGCGGCATGGGCTACCTCACCGAGGTCCTGAACAGCGCGCCGGCGGTCGCGAACGTGACGGCGTACGCGCAGGTCATCTTCGAGAAGTTCCGCATTCGCCAGCTCATCCTCGCGTGCCAGAAGGTCTCGGCGCAGGCGTACCTCGACTACGGCGAGGCCCAGGCGTTCATCGACAGCGCCGAGCAGGCCGTCTACAACATCGCGCGCGTCAGCCAGACCTCCAACGTCGAGCGCCTGCTCGACGTCATGAAGAAGTCGTTCAAGCAGCTCACCGAGGCGATGAAGCGGGGCGACCGCATCATCGGCGTCCCGAGCGGCTTCGATCGCCTCGACACGCTGACCTCGGGCCTCCACGACGGCGACCTCACCATCATCGCGGCCCGCCCGGGCATGGGGAAGACGAGCTTCGTGCTGAACATCGCGGCCAACGTCGCGAGCCCGCGGGGGCGCGAGCTCGCCGCCGACCCAAACCAGCGCTGGGAGGAGCCTGGCGTGGGCGTGGTGGTCTTCTCCCTCGAGATGCCGCGCGAACAGCTCGCCAACCGTATGGTGTGCTCGGAGGGGCGCGTCGACGTGAGCAAGATGCGCAAGGGCTACCTGAGCCAAGAGGACTGGCAGAAGCTCACCCAGTCGGCGGGCTTCCTCGGCAAGCTCCCCATCTGGATCGACGACTCCCCCTCGCTTGGCATCCTCGAGCTGCGCGCCAAGGTGCGCAGGCTCCAGTCGGAGTTCAACCGCGTCGACGAGGCCGGGCAGCCGACGCACCGCATTGGCCTCGTCATCGTCGACTACCTCCAGCTCATGAAGGGGCGCGACGGCGCGCAGTCGCGCGAGCAGGAGATCAGCGAGATCTCGCGCGGGCTGAAGGGGCTCGCCAAGGAGCTGAAGGTGCCGGTCATCGCCCTCTCCCAGCTCAACCGCGCCGTGGAGACCCGCAGCGACAAATCGAAGCGGCCGCAGATCTCCGACCTCCGCGAGTCGGGCGCCATCGAGCAAGACGCCGACAACATCCTGTTCATCTACCGCGACGACTACTACACGAAGGAGGCGTCGGAGGAGCCGAACACCGCCGAGATCATCGTCGCGAAGCAGCGCAACGGCCCCACGGGCACGGTGAAGGTGCGCTTCGACCGCGAGTACACCCGCTTCGACAACCTCGCGGTGGGCGACTACCCGGAGGAGCAGGAGTAGGAGCAGGAGCAAGGCCGAGGACCCGCGGGGGCGGGCCAAGGTCGATGGGCGGCGCCGCCGGCGAGGGTCGCCATGAACCGATCCGTGGCCTCGCCTTCGTGATATTTCCCCTCCGATGCCCGGTCCCGTCGCCTCCACGTCTCCGCCCCTCTCCGAGCTCGTCCGAGCTCGTCGCGTGCTCATCACGGTGGGCGCGGGCGGGGTAGGGAAGACCACCACCGCCGCCGCGCTCGCGGTCGCCGCCGCGCGCGAGGGTCGACGCGTGCTCTGCCTCACCATCGATCCGGCGCGCCGCCTGGCGCAGTCGCTCGGCCTCGAGGAGATGGGCGCCGAGGCGATGGAGGTCGACCGCGCGCTCTTCTCGGGCGTAGGCGTCGAGCTCTCCGGGACGCTCACCGCCGCGATGCTCGACACGAAGCGCACCTTCGACGATCTCGTCGTCAAGCACTCGTCCACCCGCGAGAAGGCGGACCGGCTGCTCAACAACAAGCTCTACAAGTACATCTCCGCGTCCCTCGCCGGCACGCAGGAGTACATGGCGATGGAGAAGCTGGTCGAGGTGAAGGCCGACGGCCGCTACGATCTCATCGTCCTCGACACGCCGCCCACCGCCAACGCCCTCGACTTCCTCGATGCGCCCGAGCGCCTCGTCGGCATGCTCGACAGCGCGGCCATGAAGTGGTTCTCGGAGGCGTTCGAGTCCTCCGGCAAGTTCTCCCTGAACATCCTCGCGAAGGGGGCGTCGGCGGTCCTCAAGGGCATCAGCAAGATCACCGGCGGCGGCCTCCTCGAGGCCATGGCGGAGTTCATCGCCGAGATCAACGAGCTCTTCGGCGGCTTCAAGGAGCGGGCGCGGCACGTCGAGCGCACGCTCCGCTCGCCGGACGTGGCCTTCATCCTCGTGACGTCGCCTTCGCCGCCGAGCATCCGCGAGGTGCTCTACTTCGGCGACCGGCTCGCGGAGGCGGCTATGCCCCGCGGGGCCTTCGTCGTGAACCGGGTGCGGCGTGCCCCGCCGTTCGCCGGGCAGGTCGGCGAGGGCGAGGCGGCGGCGGGGCTCGGCCTGCACGCGCTCACGCTCGACGCGGACGCGGCCGCCCGGCTCGCCGAGGCCCACGGGGACGCGACGAAGATGGCGGCGCTCGACGCGCACAACATCCAGGCGCTGGACGGCGACGTCGCGGCGGGGGTGCCCATCGTCAAGGTCGCGGAGCGCGCGACCGACGTCCACGACGTCCGCATGCTCGCCGATCTCGGGGCCGTGCTCATGGCGGGCGGCGACCTCGAGTGAGGCCGTGAGAGAGCAACCAACGAGCGAGGGACGTCCATGACCGCAAAGAACACGATCTGCCTCTGGTTCGACCACGACGCGGAGGGGGCGGCCAGCTTCTACGCGCGCACCTTCCCCGACAGCGCCGTGGCCGCGGTGCACCGCGCGCCCGCCGACTTCCCGGGCGGCAAGGCCGGCGTCGTGCTCACGGTCGAGTTCACCGTCTGCGGCGTGCCGTGCCTCGGCCTCAACGGCGGCGACAGGTTCAAGCACAGCGAGGCGTTCTCGTTCCAGATCGCCACCGACGATCAGGCGGAGACCGATCGCTACTGGGCGGCCATCGTCGAGAACGGCGGCGCCGAGAGCGCGTGCGGCTGGTGCAAGGACCGCTGGGGGCTGTCGTGGCAGATCACCCCGCGCGTCCTGACCGACGCGCTGGCCCGCGGCGGTGACGCCGCCAAGCGCGCGTACGAGGCGATGATGACGATGCGCAAGATCGACGTGGCGGCGATCGAGGCCCCGGTGCGCGGCGACTAGCCGCGCGCCTCAATCGGCGAGCTCGGGCGCCGGCGCCTCCGGGGCGTCGCCCTCGCCCTCGCCCTCGCCCTTCTTGCGGCCTCGGCGACGAGCCTTGTAGAATACACGCACCGGCACGCCCTCGAAGCCGAACTTCTTGCGCAGCTGGTTCACGACGTAGCGGCGGTAGGAGAAGTGGATCGCCTCGGGCGCGCTCGTCAGGATGACGAACGTCGGCGGGGCGACGTCGGCCTGCGTGACGTAGTAGAGGCGCGGCGCCTTGCCGCCTTGCGTGGGCGGCGGCCGCGTCTCGAGCACCTCGGCGAAGAAGCGGTTGAGCTCGCCCGTGCCTACGCGGCGACGGTAGGCCTCGCTCACCGCGCCGACCGTCGAGAAGAGCTCGCCGACGCCACGCCCGGTCTTGGCCGAGATGGAGACGATGGGGACGAAGGGGGCGAACGAGATCTTCTCGCGCGCCAGGGCCTCGGCCCTCTTTCGCGCGTCGCGATCGAGCAGATCGCACTTGTTCAGGGCGATGATCATGGCGCGGCCGCGATCGTCGGCCAGGCCCAAGATCTTCGCGTCTTGCTCCGCCACGCCGTCGCTCGCGTCGCACAAGAGCACGACCACGCTCGAGCTCTCGATGCTCCGGATCGACGAGAGCACGCTCATCGACTCGACGATGTCCTCGGCCTTGTTGACCTTCCCCTTGCGGCGGATCCCTGCGGTGTCGACGAAGACGTAGCTTTGGTCTCCCTTCACGACCACCGCGTCGATCGCGTCGCGCGTGGTGCCGGGCTTGTCGTCCACGAGCATGCGCTCGTCGCCGAGGAGGCGGTTCATGAGGCTCGACTTGCCCGCGTTCGGGCGCCCGACGAGCGACACGCGGGTGAGCGCGCTCGGCTCGAGCGGGGGCGGTCGCTCGCCGAACGCGGCGACGAGGTCGCCCTCGAGCTCCGCGAGGCCGCGGCCGTGGAGCGCGCTCACCGCGTACACCTTCTCGACGCCGTGCTGGTAGAGCTCGTACGCGTCGGCCTCGACGCGCGCCGAGTCGGCCTTGTTGGCGGCGTAGAGCACGGGCTTGCTCGTGCGCCGCAGAAGCGCGACGGCGGCGCGGTCCGCGGCGGTGAGCGGCGCGGTCGCGTCGGTGACGAACAGGATGACGTCGGCCTCGGCGATCGCCGCCTTCACGTGCCGAGCGATGCCCGCGCGCATGGGGTCGTCGTCCTCGGGGTCGAACCCGCCGGTGTCGACGAGCGTGTAGTCGCGCCCGAACGCCGAGGTGTCGACGTAGTGGCGATCACGCGTGACCCCGGGCTCGTCGTGCACGATCGCGAGCTTCTTCCGCGCGAGGCGGTTGAAGAGCGTGGACTTGCCGACGTTCGGCCGCCCGACGACGGCCACGATCGGCAGCCCCGAGGTGCCGCCGGGAATGCCACGGTTCGGCCGGGGCTTGAAATGTTTGGTCATCGTCTCCGCTCCTCGCGGGGAGTGCCGGGGCGCGCGGGCGCCCCGTACCCGAGCTCGTTCAGCCGGGCGTCGTTCTCGTACCAGCCGGCGGTGGTGCGCACGTGCACCGCCAGGTGCACCTGCCTGCCGAGCAGCTCCTCCACGCGCGCGCGCGCGCCGGTGCCGATCTCCTTCATCAGGCGGCCCTTCTCGCCGAGCACGATCGCCTTGTGCGACTCCTTGTCGACGTGGACCACTACCTGGATGCGTGGGACCCGCAGGCCCTCCTCGAACGACTCGACCTCCACGGCGACGCCGTGCGGCACCTCGTTGCGCGTGTGGCGGAGCACCTGCTCTCTTACGTACTCCGCCACGAAGAAGCGCACCGGCTTGTCGGAGAGCTCGTCCTCCGCGTAGAGGAAGTCGCCTTCAGGCAGCAGCGGGGCGATCTCGGCGAGCACCCGCTGGGCCCCGTCTGCGCGCCGCGCCGACAGCGGCACGATCGCGGCGAAGTCGCGCGCTCGTCCGACCCTCTCCAGGAGAGGCAGCAGCGTCGCCTTGTCCTTCACGCGGTCGACCTTGTTCAGCACGAGGACCGTCTTGGTGCCGGCCGGGATCTTGTCGAAGAGGGCCAGGTCCTCCGCGGCGAGCTCGGGCTTGGGCGTGCTCGCGAGCTCGACCAGGAGGAGCACCACGTCGGCGGACCGCGCGGCCTCCTCGGCCACATGGTTCATCCGCGCGCCGAGCTTGGTCCTCGCGGCGTGCACACCAGGGGTGTCGAGGAGCACGAACTGCGTGGACCCGACGGTGAGGATCCCCGCGATGCGGTCTCGCGTGGTCTGCGGCTTCGGGCTCGTGATGGTGAGCCGCTCGCCAAGCAGCGCGTTCATGAGCGTGCTCTTGCCCACGTTGGGCCGCCCGAGCAGCGCCACGGTGCCGGCCCGACGCGTCGCGCCCGGCTCCTCGGCGCCGACGGATCTCCGCGCCTCGCGACTCTTCCCGCCCGGTGCGCTGCGTGACTCGGCCATGGCGGACGCCCTCTAGCACACCGCTCGGGGCCACGCTCACTCGCTCGGCGTCGCCCGTTGCTCCGCGCCGAAACCCTCTGAAGAGGGCGGTTGCTTCGGCTGCCGCGTCTCGGTATGACGCTATCGCCGAGCCGGCCCCGCCCGCGGTCGGAGGCGACCGCGCCTCCGATCGCGCCGAGAGCGGCGCCGGCCTTCCTTCACCGACGAGCTTCCATGGCATCCGACGACGAAACGCCCCCCGCCGAACCCGCCGAAAGCCCCGTCGAAGAGGCCCCCGCGGCCGAGCCGCCGCCCGCGGCCGAGAGGGCGGCGCCGGCCGACGAGGAACTGGCGCCCGAGCCCGTCGAGGACGCGAAAGGGTGGGTCGCGCCGCTGCTCGTCGTGGTGGCGGCGGCGGTCCTCGTGCTCTTCGTGCTCCCGCCGCTCACGAACGCCGGCATTTGGGACCCCTACGAGCTCAACGTGGCCGACCTCGCCCGTCGCGTGGCGCTGAAGCTCCACGGCGCGTCCGCGCTCGCGCTCGAGGGCGCGGACAACTCGCTCCCTCACCTGAACGACCTCGGTCGCCCGCAGCTGCCGTTCACCTCCATCGCGCTCGGCTTCTCGTTCTTCGGCCTGCAAGAGTGGGCGGGGAGGGCGCCGCTCGCCCTCTGGGGGCTGCTCGGGGCGGTCGTCACGTACGGCTTCGTCGCGCGGCTGGTCGACCGCCGCGCGGGCGTGTTCTCCGCGGTCGCGCTGCTCACGATGCCGCTCTATTTCGTGCAGGCGCGCACCATGCTCGGCGACATCACCACCATGACGTCGCTCGCCATGGCGTTCGGGGGGCTCGCGGTCGCGGCGTTCGGTCACGAGGATGACGGCGCGCCGGGGCACGGCGCGCGGCTCGGGTGGCTCGCGCTCGGCGTGCTCGGCTTGGTCACGGGCTATTACAGCCGCGGGGCGCTCCTCGGCGTGGTGGTCCCCGCGGGCGCCGTCGGCCTCACGTGGGGCGTGCTCGTGGGCGCCGAGCGGCGCCTCGACCCCCTCGCCCACGCCGTCGGGGCTGCGAGCGGCCTCCTCGCGGGCCTCGCGCTGTACAAGGTGTCGTCCGTGCTCATGGCGGAGACGCCCCCGGTCGACATGAGCCCGTGGCTTGGCACCATCCTGCGACCGCCGGCCAAGTACCCTACCTTTGACTACATCATCGGTCACCTCGCGCACGCCATGGCGCCCTGGAGCGCGTTCGTCCCGTTCGCCGTGGGTCGCCTCTTCATCGCGCCCAAGGGCCGCCCGAGCCCCGCGCTGGCCCGCGAGAGCGCGACGCGCATGGCGCTCTTGCTCGGCGGGACGGCCGCGCTGGTCGCGCACGGCGTCCTCGCGGCGCGGGCCGATCTCATCGCCTTCTCGGGGCCAGCGCTCCTGGCGGCCATCGCGGGCATCGCCCTCCGCGACTACGAGCGCGGCGCGCATTCCTCGGTGGCGCTCGGCGTGGGCACGATGGTGCTGCTTGGGCTCTTGCACCACGACTACCACAACGTGCCCGACAAGGCGTATCAGGCCTTCGGCATCGCCCAAGCGATCCCGTTCCCCGAGTCGTTCAAGGACAAGTCGCTGGCGCTCTGGACCGTCGTGCTCGTCGGCTTCGCGGGCGTGGCGTTCCTCACGTGGGTCGAGCGCGACGCCAAGCGCCAGCCGTTCGACCCCAAGACCTACCTCGAGGTGCTTCGCTCCGTCCGCGACGCGTGGGACGGCTTCCTCGTGCTCGCGTACTTCGCTCTCGTCGCCGGCACCTCGCTCTCGGGCCTCGCGGTGTGGTTCGGCACGCGCAACCACGCGCGGTGGCTCACCACCGTCCCGCTCCAGGTGCGGGAGGTCGCGGTGGGCGCCTGGTGGAAGGCCGCGCTCGGCCCGCCCGCGCTGCTCTTCGGTCTGCTCTTCTGGTGCGACGTGTGGCTCTGGGCGTTCTCCCGGCAGGGCGGCAAGCACAGCCTCGGTCGCGGCTTCGAGCCGTTCGAGGCGCTCGTCGCGAGCCTCCGCGGGGGCTCGCCGGCGGCGGGCAAGAAGCCCGTACCGGCGCCCGTCGCGCTGTTCCGCGTAGCGTTCTCCGACAAAGCGACGGAGGAAGAGGCGCTCTCCGCGACCTCCCTCGGCGTC
This sequence comes from uncultured Polyangiaceae bacterium, assembly GCA_964531755.1. Classification (GTDB taxonomy): domain Bacteria; phylum Myxococcota_A; class Polyangia; order Polyangiales; family Polyangiaceae; genus JAAFHV01. The sequence continues at coordinate 3,592 of CAZHGG010000048.1, read as the reverse complement.
CTCGCCCCGCTGCTCTTCCTTCAGCTGCCCGCGGTGGTGTACCTCGCCCTCTTCAAGGGCGGAGTGCGGCCGCTCGTCGCCCTCGCGCTCGCGCTGCCCGCGGGCGTCCTCGCCTTCCTCGGGCTCGGGATCGTCGGTGATCTGCTCAGGCGCAGCCGCGCCGCCTTCCTCGTGGTGTTCGGGGTCGTCACCGGACTCGTGCTCTCGGCGGGGTATTACCCGGCGCTCGCGAACCAGCTCTCCCCGAAGGACGTCTTCGAGAGCTACCGTCGCTTCAAGAAGGCGGACGAGCCGCTGGCCCTTCTGGGCGTGGGGGGGCGCACGGCGGCGTACTACGCGGGTGGGCAGCCGCTGCTGCTCGCGGACGCCAACGCGGCCCAAGCGTGGCTCACGGCCGCGCCCGCGGGCTCACGTCGCTTCATCTCCGCCAAGGCCGACGAGCTCGCCCGGCTGAACCAGCTCTACCGCGCGACGCGCGGGGTCAACGTGCCCGTGCTGGACGGTCGCTCGAGCCAGATCGTGCTCATCGCGTCGGAGCTTCGGCCAGGCGAGGTGAGCGAGAGCCCGCTCGACAAAATCGTCCTCAGCGCGGCGCCGAAGCCGCAGCGTCGGCTCGACGTGAACCTCGAGGACAAGCTCGAGGTCCTCGGCATCGATCTCACCGACGAGCGCGGCCGGCTCGTCGAGGCGATCGGTCCGGGCCGCAAATACCACATGAAGACCTACTTCAAGGTGCTCGCGCCCATCAGCGTCGAGTGGGAGGGCTTCATCCACATCGACGGCTACCGCCGGCGGCACAACGGCGATCACAAGATGGCGGAGGGGAAGTACCCGCTGTCGATGTGGAACCGAGGCGACATCATCGTCGACGATCACGTGTTCGCGCTCGAGCCCAACTTCACCCAGGGCACGTACACGATCTACTTCGGGCTCTACACCGGCGAGACGCGGCTCAAGGTCAAGTCGGGGCCGCACGACGGGGAGAATCGCATCGTGGCCGGCCAGCTGAACGTCCAGTAGCGGACGGAGCCGGCCAACTCGGCGCGGCGGACGCTCGCTGCTACTTCGCGGGCACGGGGAGCCGGCGCCCGTAGATGCCAGCGCTCTGCGCCGCCTGGTCCTCCCACGCGACCGCGAGGAAGGGCGCCGCGCCGCCGATCGCCACCGTTGGGGCCGCGCGCTTGCGGCCCGACCGGGTGCCGACGCTGAACTCGCTGTCGGTGCCGTCGACCGGGTTGAAGGGGAAGCCCGCCGTCAGCCGGACGTAGCGCCCGCGGATGTCGCCTCGCGGCTCGTCCGCCCACGCGACGAAATACACGCCCGCGCCGGCCGCGGTGGCGGCGATCCGCGGGGAGGTCTGATCGCCGTCGCGCACCAGGTCGTTGACCGGGGCCGCCTGGTCTCCCGCCAGCTTCACGATCTGCGCGGTGAAGCGCTGGAGCACCACGTCCGCGTTGCCCCCCGCCTTGTCGGCCCAGACGATCGCGAAGCGCCCGTCCTCGAGCGAGGCGACGTGCGGGCGCTCTTGCACACCGGACGCCTTCTCGTTCACCACGCTCTCGCCCCCCGCGGGGATGCCGTCGCCATTGACGATCCGCAGCTTCACGTCGCCGCCGCTCTCCCACACGATGACGAAGCCGGTGGGGAGCGCCGCCACGCTGACGCGGGAGTTCGACGTCCCGGTCGAGATCTCCTGCTGGTTGCCGAGCACGTTCGGTGGCGTGAACGTGCGTGCGAAGATGCGCCCGTTCCCGGCGCCCCCGCTCTCGTCTTGCCACGCGATGTAGAGCTTTCCGTTCGCGCCTGCCGCGACGCTCGGCAGCGTCTGGGCGCCGGCCTCGCCGGCCCCGCTCGCGCCGTTCACGCCGATGGGGGTGAGCTCCCCGGGGGCCAGCGCGGCGTCGAAGGAGCGCACGAGGATGTCCGGGGCGCCGTCGGCCGCCACGGCGTGGAACGCGACCCACGTCTTGTCGCCGAGCGCGGCGGCGGTGGCCCCGCCGGCGGCGCGGGCCGCGGGCTCGGGAGGGCTCGAGCCGTTGGGCAAGTAGACGAAGCCCTGGGCGGCGGCGGGTGGGCTCGCGACCGGCCCGAAGGCCTCGTCGAGCACCCTCACGCCGACGTCGGTCTTGCCGCTCGACTTGTCGGTAAAGAGCGTAATGAAACGAGATTTCGTCGCGAAGAGCGAGGCCTCGCTCTTCTCGTTGGGCCCGCCCGTCTTCGTGTTGCCAAGGGTCGAGCCGACCGAGAGCTGGGTCTCGTCGGTCTTGCAGCTGGAGGAGCACGCCGCGCCTGGCGGATCGCACTGCTCGAGCCCCTCGACGACCTTGTTGCCGCACGTCGACGGGGGGATGGCGCGCACCATCTTGATCTCGAGCGGGACGGCGTCCTGGTTCACCTTCGCCACCGCGCACCCCTGGGCGATGGTGTCGTTGGCGTCATCGAAGGCCGACGCAACAAACACGCGCTCGAGGTCCGAGCGGGTCACGCGCACGTCGCCGCAGAACTTCACGCGGTCGGCGCAGCCGGCGCGCGACAGCTCGCGCGTGGCGACCTTGGGCGTGTCGGCGGTCGCGGTCGACGTGCCCTTCGCCGGATCGCACGTCACGGCGTCGGTCTTGTCGTACACGACGAGGGTGATGCGGCTCACGGTGTCGAGCAGCCCACGCGGCGACACGAAGCGCGCGTCGAGCGCGATGTCCGCGCGCTCGTCGGTCGCGCCGCAGGCCCCGAGCAGCGCCGTGGTGAGCGCCGCGCCGACCACGCCGAGCCCCACCGGCGCGCGCCGGCGTGACCATCCCCGTGCACCTGTCACCCGCAGCACCATTCGCAGCGCAACGTAGCTGGGATTCCACTCCGGGCCAACGGTCTCGGCGGTCATCTGCCCCACGGGAGGCGGAGGTGGAGTCGCCGCGGCCCCGTGGGCACCCCCACGAGATCGAGCGCGTCCCGCAGCGCCACCTGGGCCGCCTCGGCCTCGCCCGCGAGCACCACGTGCTTCGCGCCCGCGCGCGCCAGGCCGGCGGCCACCTCGTCCGCCCACTCGGCCAGCTCCTCGGGGTCAACGGCGGGGACGCCCGCGCACACCCCGAAGGCGCCGTCGCCGAGCGGGACGACGCAGTTCGGGTAGCGCCACGCCGCCGTCGCCTGGCGGGCGGCGTGCTCGGTCCGCGTGGCGGTGTACGACTCGAATAGGGCCGCCCGGAGCACCCCCGCCGCGGGCCACCGCGCGACGACGGGGTCGAGGACCGTCGCGGCGAGCGTCGGCGACGCGCCGACCTGCGCGAGGACGCGACCCATGGTCGAGGCGAGGAGGAGCGTGTCTTTGTCGAGCGAGGCCTCCGCGAGGCCCAGAAGGCGCTCCCGGAGGCTCGCCGTGGCGGCGAGCGCGCGGGCGTCGGCCTCCGTCACTCCGAGCGCGTCGGGCTCCGTGGGGCTGGCGTGTGGAGCCCGCGCGCTCATGCCTAGAACGACGAGGCCCTGTCGACGGCGGGAGGCGGCGCCGCGGGCTTCGGCGCGGCGTTCTTCGACGGCTCTCGCGCTCCGCCGGCGGGTGGCGGGGTGGCTGCGCGCGCCGCCGCCTTTCGAGAGGCCA
>CAZHGG010000047.1:0-14517 GCA_964531755.1 uncultured Polyangiaceae bacterium | reverse complement strand
AGCTGGCGGTCGAGCGGCGCGTTGCAGACGCGCACCGCGGTCGCCTGCCCGGCGAAGATGACGGCGTACGTGAGCGCGGCCGCCCAGCGGCGGGGCCGCGACGTGGCGACCTGGAGCACCGCGAAGCCGAGCGCCGCCGACGCGACGAGGCACGCCGCGTGGGCCACGGGCGAGCGAGCCGACGGCGCGAGCAGGTCGAGCACCGCGAACTGCCCGCACCACGCCGCCGCGGCGAGGGCTCGAACGGTCGGGGGCGGCGCCGCGCGCGCGGTCTCGTCCATGCAAGCCCTTCTCGCAGATTCTCCGGCAAAGGCAACGCCGAGCGGCTGCTGGCCGGCGGACCCTCGATCCACGCGCCGCGCGCCCGATCTTGGTAGTAGTGCGACCCATGCCACACGACCAAAGCATCGATCCGGCGCGCGCGCGCTCGCTCCACACGTTCCGCGTGCGCTTCTGCGAGACCGACCTCATGGGCATCGTCCACCACGCGAGCTACCTCGCCTACCTGGAGGAGGGGCGCGTCGAGTGGTTGCGCAGGCGCGGCGTCACCTACGCGGACTGGGCGGCGAGCGGCGTGCACCTGCCCGTGGTCGAGGTGCGCACGCGCTACCACCAGCCGGCGCGGTTCGACGACATGCTCGCGGTCGAGACGCGCCTCGCGGCGCTCGAACCCTACTCGGTCACGTTCGCGTACCGCGTCCGCCGGGACGAGGCGGTGCTCGTCAACGCGACCACGAAGCTCGCGTGCGTGGACGCGTCGCACCGCCTCGCCAAGCTCAGCGCGGCGATGCGCGACGTGTTGCTCTCGGGCGAGGTCTGACCGGGCTCGCCGGCGGCCGCGAGGCTACGGCGCGCCGTCGAGCCGGAAGCGGAAGAACCCCGCCAGGATGAGCTCGTCGCCGCGGATGAGCGGCGTGGGAGAGCCGGGGTTGATCTGCTGGACCTGCCCGGCGCGGTGGATCCACGTGCCGTTGGCCGAGTGGAGATCGATGACGAACGCGCGGCGATCGGGGCGCTCGATGCGCACGTGCTGGCGGGCGATGGCGCGGGCCACGAGGTCGACGTTGGCCTGAGGACCCCGGCCGAGGAGGATGCCGCCCTCGGTGGGCAGCTGGATGACCGAGCCGATGCGCGGACCATCGCCCACCGAGCTGTCCGCGCCCGAGCGGCCCAAGTACGTGAGGCGCAGCGGCCCCTGCGCGCGGGCGGCGCGCGCCTCGTTGATGACCTGGTAGAGCGCCTCGTTCAGCTTCTCGTCGCGCCACACGTAGGCGTCCGCGCGACAGAAGAGGGCGCGCTGCTGGGTGGACTCGTCCCACGTGGCGCCGATCGAGCCGCCCAGGTTCATCACGCTCGACGCGAGCACGGCCGGCACGCCCGCGGCCCACGCCTTGCGGATGCCGTCGAGCGGATCGTACACGAGGACGTGGACGACCAGCGCCGCCGCCTGGTTCGGGGGCACGGGCTGTCCCTCGCGGATGGGCACGCACGCGAGGTTCAGGCTCGCGATCGCGCGCTGCATGGCGATGAGGTCGTCGCCCGGCGGCGCCAGGAGGTACACGGGCCGTTGTCGCATTCTGGGTGCAGCATAGAGAGACCGGCACGCCAAAGGAAGCGCATCCGCCTACTTTGAACGCCTTGTCGAGGCGTCGCGCGCATGGAACGCGCGAGGCCGGCGACCCCGCGCGGGATCCCCGGCCTCTTCGCTAGCCCTGACCCTCAGAGGAGATCGCCCGCGGAGCGCGGCCAGATCTTCCGCTGCGAGTACGAGTACCCACAGATGCCCACGATCTTCGGGAAGGCGGTGCCCACGGCGAAGACGTTGTCGAGGGCCGGGTAGCACGCGTCATCCATGCGGAGCACGCCGTCGAGCTCGGTCTCGCCGTAGTCGTTCGGCGCGTCGGGGTTGGTGACCGAGACCTGCGGCGCGTTGAGCTGGCAGAGCATGCCCTCGTAGGGCTCGGCGGTCGCGTCCACCGCGTAGTCCGCCGAGGTCACGACGACGGGCCCGAACGGCAGCGTGGTCGAAGGAGTCACCACCGTGATGATGGGGTTCGTGACCGTGGTCACGCCGAAGGTCTCGGCGTACTTGCCCTCCACGGTGACCTGGTTGCCGATCGCGACGGTCGGCGCCGTGGTGCCCGTGCTGACGAAGAAGCCGCTCATGGGCGCCGTGGAGTTGATCTGCACGTAGAAGCCCTTGTCGTTGTCGGCCGTGCGGAGCGCGGTGACGTACAGGTTCTCGACGCGGACCTGCGTGCCGAGCGCGGGGTGCCCGGCGCTCGCGGGGTCGCGCAGATCGGTCGCCGTGACGAGGGTCGAGGGCGGGGGCGGCGGCCGGCAGTCGGTCGCGTTCGCGAGCTCCGGGCAGGGGTCCACACCGTTGGGGACGCCGTCGCCGTCGATGTCGTCGGCCGAGGGCGGCGTGCAGCCCTCGCCGGCGGTGAGCGGGCACTTGTCGCATGCGTCGCCGATGTTGTCGGCGTCGGCGTCGGCTTGCGTCGCGCCCGACATGGGCCTCGGCGGGTTGAACACGGTCGGGCAGTTGTCGGTCGCGTCGGGCACGCCGTCGCCGTCCTTGTCGGTCGCCGTGATGCCCGCGTTGTAGGTCGCGCGGTAGGGCACGCAGGACGGCTCGTTGGTGGGCACCTTGTCCTTGCAGAAGAACAGCGGGTAGATCGCCTCGCCCGCGGCGCGGATCTTGGCGAGCGTGGTGCCCTTGTTCGTGTCGAGCTCGACGCACGCCTTCTTCGCGACGCCGCACACGTCCAGGGTCTCGCAGGTGCCCCCGCCGATCGCGGGGAGGTCGAGCACCGCGGCGTTGCCGTAGAGGGGCTTGCCGCCGCGCATGACGAGCATCGTGTCCTCCACTCCCGCGTCGATCACGGCGCGGTAGCCCTTGCTCTTCGACGCGTCGAAGACGCTGATGTCGGACACGTAGCCCGCCTTCAGCATGCCCGCGACCTTGTAGATGCCCGTCGCGAAGGCCGCGTTCTGGGTGACCATCTTCCAGAGCGCTTTGTCGGAGAAGTGCTTGTTGAAATACTTTTGGTTGAGCTCGTCGGCGCAGCGCAGCTCGCGCGACATGTTCATCGAGCCCGAGGCGACCCAGTCGGTGCCGAGCGCGATCTGCACGCCGAGGTTGTCGTACATCGCCACCGCGGCGGTGTCGCCGTAAAGATCGACGTTCGAGCGGGGCGACCACACGAGCGCGGTCTGCGCGTCGCGGTACCTCGAGACCTCGGCGGCGGACACCGCGATGCCGTGCACGACGCCGGTCTGCTTCTGCAGCAGGTTGTGGGCCTCACCCACCTCGCTCTGGCACACCATCTCGGCGTGGGCGGCGTTGTCGATGCCCTCCGAGATGTGCGGCAGGTAGCCGTCGAGCGCGTCGATGCTGGCGGTGGTGCGGCGCGAGGCCGAATAACCGGCGCACGTGGTCACGAGCGTGGTCGGCGGGTTGCTGTCACCCAGCGGGAAGGTGTCGGAGTCGACGATCTTCGTCCCGAGCCCCTCGAGCTGCGCGGTGGAGCTGTCGAGGTTGCGCATGAGGTTCGCGGCGCCGCCCGCGCCGGCCGTCGACGTGGCGCCGCTCATGATGAAGCGAAGCTCGGCGAAGCGGACGACGTCGGTCGAGGCGCTGCCGTTCACCGTGATCTTCGTGTGGCCGCGGATGCCCTTCCGCCAGTCGTGGCGGTGCTCGAAGCGCTCGGTGCCGTGACCCTTCGGCGGGTTGTTGGCGAAGGAGATGTGGTCGTGGGCGTTGATGAGGCCCGGGGAGATCACCGCGTTCGTGCACGTGATGACCGAGGCCGCCGCGTAGCCGGCGGTGGTCGAGCAGTCGGCGCCCGCGCAGAGGATCTTGTCGGCGTCGTAGAACACCTCCCCCGTCTCCGCGATGGTCTCGGGCAGGAGCACCGTGCCCTTCAGGACCACGCCCTTCGTGCCCGTCTTGGTGGTCACGCACGACGCCGCCGTGCCCGGGGGCGGGCTGTCGGGCTTGCCGCCGTCGGGGACCGGGGTCGTCGCGTCCGGAGGCGGTGTCGCGCCGTCGACCACGGGGGTCCCGCCGTCTTCGGTCCCTCCGGGGGTCGCGCCGTCGGAACAAGCGGCGACGTAGGTCGCGCCCGTGAGCAGGGGTAGGAGAAGGTAGGACCAGCGCTTCATTCGGTTGTTTCTCGCTCTCGTTGGCTCGGGGACGCTCTCGCGGGGGCGGGGAGGCGCCCAGGAAAAGAGTCGGGAGGATAGCGCCGAGTCGGCCTCGGCGCACGTCGCCATTGCACCTTCCGTCGGCACCGGCGATGGCTCTGCCGCACCGCGCGCGGGGCTCGCCTTGCCGTCCGGGTCGAAATCCGTCACAAGAGCGCGACGTGCCTTCCCCCGAAGTCCTCCGCGAGCGGATCCGGCGACGCCTCGCCGACGAGGTCGGTCGCCTGGACAAGCAGGCGCCGTTCACCGTCGGCCTCGCGTACCCCTCGCCGTACGCGGCGGGCATGAGCTCCCTCGGCTACCAGCGCATCTACCGCGCCATCATGGAGGCGCCGGGCCTCGGGTGCGAGCGCGTCTTCTTGGACGACGAGGCCGAGAGCGCGCCCGCGGAGCAGGGGCGCCCGGTGAGCTACGAGAGCCGGCGCTTCCTCGCCGACTTCCCGGTGATCGCCCTCAGCGTCGCCTACGAGCTCGAGATCGCCGGCGTGATCGCCCTGCTCGACGCGGCCGGCGTGCCGGCGTTGCGCCGCGAGCGCGGCGAGGAGCACCCGTTCGTGCTGATGGGCGGTCCGCTCACGTTCTCGAACCCGCTTCCGCTGGCGGCCTTCGCGGACGCCGTCGTCGTGGGCGAGGCGGAGGAGCTCGTCGTGGAGGTGCTCCGCGTGCTCGAGGCCACCCCTGGCCGCGCGGAGCGGCTCGCGGCGCTCGCGAAGATCCCCCACGTGTACGTGCCCGACCACCACGGCGCGATCCTCCCCACCGTGGCGAAGGTCGACGACGCGCTCATCCCCGCGTGGGCGCCCATCCGCACGCCGCACGCGGTGCTCGCGGACATGTTCTTGCTCGAGACCGAGCGCGGCTGCTCGCGCATGTGCACGTACTGCGTGATGCGCCGCTCCACCAACGGCGGCATGCGCATGGCCTCGATGGACCGCATCCTGGAGCTCATCCCGGCCGACGCGAAGCGCGTGGGGCTCGTGGGCGCCGCGGTCAGCGACCACCCGCGCATCGTCCAGATCGTGAACACCCTCGCGGACCAGGGTCGGGAGGTGGGGCTCTCGTCGCTCCGCCCCGATCGGCTCTCCGACGACTTCGTCGGCGCGCTGAAGCGTGCAGGATACAAAACCCTGACCACCGCGATGGACGGCCCGAGCGAGCGGCTCCGCGGCACCCTCGAGCGCAAGGCGAAGGTGAAGCACCTCGTCGCCGCCGCCGAGCGGGCGCGCAAGCACGGGATGGATCGCCTGAAGCTCTACCTCATGATTGGCCTGCCCGGCGAGACCGACGAGGACATCGACGAGTGCGTGGCGTTCACGACCGAGCTCTCGCGGATCGTGCCGATCTCCCTCGGGATCGCGCCGTTCTGCGCCAAGCGGAACACCCCCCTCGACGGCGAGCCCTTCGCCGGCATCGGCGTGGTCAAGCAGCGGCTCGACCGGCTCACGCGGGGCCTGCGCGGCCGCGCCGACGTGCGCTCCACCAGCGCGAAGTGGGCGTGGGTCGAGTACGTGCTGGCGCAAGGCGGCGAGGCCGAGGGGCTCGCGATGCTGGAGGCCGTGCGCGCGGGCGGGGGTTTTCACGCGTACAAGCGCGCGTTCGCCGAGCTCGAGTCCCGCCTCGGCCCCGGGGGGAAGCGCCGGCGGAGCCTCGCGGTCGCGGCCGTGTGAGCCCGGCCTGCCCGCGAGGGTTTGTGACTTCTCCGCCGCCCTGCTAGTGAGCGGGTCTTCCATGGCGGCAACCGCACCCTCGCCCCTCGGACCCGTCGCGCAGCTCGCGTTCGTCGCGCTGGCCGCGATCGGCGTCTATAGCTTCGTCTCGGTGGCGCGCGAGGGCGAGACCCGCCGGCGCTGCACCCCCACGTGTATGCTCGCGCCCACCTACGCGAACGCGAACCGGCTCGCCCCAAACTTCGTGCTGAAGGACATGGCGGGCAAGGAGGTCTCCCTCGAGAGCTTCCGCGGCAAGGTGGTGGTCCTCAACTTTTGGACGAAGACGTGCGGCCCCTGCCTCCAGGAGATGCCCGAGATCGCGGATCTCGCCCGGATCGTGCGGCCGAAGGGCGACGTCGTCGTGCTCACCGTGTCGACCGACGAGGGCCCCGAGGCCGTGCGCGACACGCTGAAGGCCGTGCTCCGCGAGGAGCCGCCGTTCCCCGTGCTCTTCGACCCCGAGGCCGCCGTCGTGGGGGCGAAGTACGGCACGCGCCTCTTCCCCGAGACCTGGATCATCGACACGCGCGGCGTCGAGCGCGCGCGCTTCGACGGCGCGCGCGACTGGAGCTCGTCGGCCATCGTGCAGCTCATCGACCAGATCCGCGTCGGCGGCTACTGCCCGATCGAGATCGAGGATGGCAAGCCGCGCGGCGAAGGCGCCCGGATGTGCGAGGCGCTCACGGGGGGGTGACGCCGGGTCGCCGCCTCGACCCTCAGGGCGGCGACCCCATCCCCGGCGCTACGCCTTCCGGAGGAGCGCGCCGTAGAGGATGTCGAGCTTGAGCCGCTCGTGGTACTCGAGCGGCTTGTCCTCCGTGGGGGCCACCACCTCCTGGGCGATGGTGAAGCCCGAGCCACGGATGAGCTCACGGATCTCCTCGACGTTTCGGAAGAGATAGACGTGATCGACCGCGGGGCAGTTCGCGCAGGTGGTGACGTAGAGCGAGCCGTCGTCCGCGAGGACCCGGTGCAGCGCCTGGAGAATCCCCGAGGGCGCCTCCACGTGCTCGAGCACCTCGCCGAGGACGATGAAGTCGTAGGGGTTCGGCGCTTCGTATTTGGCGATGTCGCTCTCGACGAACCGAATGCGGCGCGCGACCTCGGGGTTCGTCGCCGTGAGGAGGGCCTTCGACAGCGCGATGGACGAGGCGCTGATGTCCACCACGTCGATGACCGCCTCGGCCGAGGCGCGGCTCGCGACGTGGTTGATCAGGATACCGTGCCCCGATCCCACCTCGAGCGTTCGCGCGCTCGGAGACTGCGCCGCGACGCACTCCTTGAAGAAGGCCAAGAGCCGATAGTGAGCCTGCCAGAGAAACTGGGACACCCCGAGCCCCAGCATGTAGGATAACATCCTGCCGTCGTCCGCATACACGCTGTCGAACGCCTCCGTTTGGCTGGCGAGCGGATAGCGCCCCGTGCGGAGAAACTCCACGCGGCACATCATGATTTCCCCCACCACCTGGGAGTAGGCGTCGGCGAGGCCGTCGAGCCCACCCACCTTCGGGCCCTCCCAGATGGGGCGGTAGGCCACGAGGAAAGCGTCGAGGTCGCGGAGCGCTCCGGGCTCGCGCTCAAAAAAGGCCTTCAGCTTCTTCTCCTGAGTGGGCCTGCGTCGGTAAATCTGCGCGAGAAACTCTTCGACCATGGTGTCCTCAGAACTGGAAGTAGATGAAGGCGCGATCCAGCATGGGCGCCGCGATGAGGATGAGAACGACGAGCGCGGCGTAGAACACCTGCCGGAAGGAGAAGCCAAACTTCATTCGCTCGAGCTTCTCCCAGGCGTCCGTGCGCTGGAGCTTCTCGACGACGAGCACGATCGCGACCCCCAGCGCGCCGAGCTGGAAGACGTTGTCCAGGCAGTACGCCGACCACCCACGGCGGAGGTTGAGCGGAGCGACGATGAGGTTGCGCATGATGGTCACCGCGTCGGGCACCGAGTCGGCCCGAACCAGGATGAAGGTGAACCAAATCACGTGGAAGGTGACGAAGACCTTGTAGAGGCCATGCGCCGTGCGATACCGGTCGAGCTTGAGGCGCTTCTGGGCCCGCGCGCGCCACGGTTTGAGCAGCGAGCCCGCCGCGATGAGCGCCCCGTGCGACAGACCCCAGAGCCCATAGTGCCACGCCGCGCCGTGCCAAAAGCCGCTCGTCATGAAGACGAGGAGAATATAGAGGTACGTCATGTTGACGCGGATCGCGCCCTTGTCGTCGCGCGTCGAATACACGAGCGGGAGGTACATGTAGTCGCGGAACCAGGTCGACAGCGACACGTGCCAGCGCTGCCAGAACTCGGCCACCGACTGCGCGATGAAGGGATAGCGGAAGTTCTCCACCATCTCGTAGCCCATCACGCGCCCCGCGCCCCGCGCCACGTCGCTGTAGCCGGAGAAGTCGCAGTACACCTGGAAACAGAAGGCGTAGGTCGAGATCGCATAGGGCAACGCCCAGCCCTCGTGCGCGCCCGGCTTCAGGTACACTTGGTCGACGATGATGGCGAGCGTGTCGGCTACGAACGCCTTCTTGAAGAGGCCCCAGACCATGAGCTGGAGCCCGCTCACGACCCGGTCGAAGTCGAACTTCTTCTCCTCGTGGAACTGCGGCAGCATGTGCTGCGGGCGCTCGATCGGCCCCGCGACCACCTGCGGATAGAACATCACGTAGAGGGCATAGATGCCGAGGTGCCTCTCCGGCTCCTGGCGGCGCCGGTAGACCTCGATCGTGTACGCCATCGACTGGAACGTGTGGAACGAGAGCCCCAGCGGCAAGAACCAGCTCAGGTTCTTGATGCCGTATTTCCACCCGAGGAGACGCGCGACCGCAGCCACGTTCTCGTTGAAAAAGTTGAAATACTTGAAGAGCCCGAGAATGCCGATGTTGGAGAGGAGGCTCAGAATGAGCCACCTCCGGCGCCACGGCCCCTCCTCGCGCGCGATGAGGATCGCGGACACGTAGTCGACGAGGATGAGCGCGCCGAGGATCAAGATGTACTTGGGGACGAACACCACGTAAAAATAGGTGCTCGCCGCGAGCAGGAGCGCCCAGCGGAACCGATGCGGTGTCAGGAAGAACGCGAGCGTGACTAAGGGGAAGAACTTGAAGACGAAGTGAAACGAGTTAAACAGCATGGCGCGTTCCGTGCATCGCGTAGTCTTCGCCGCAGCCCTTCACCGCGGGATCCTCGATCAGGTCGGCGATACGACGGGCGACGGCCTCGGGGAGCGAGTCGTCCCCGGCCGCGCCGCGAAGCTTCTCGGCGAGCCCTCGATCCCACCCCGCGGTGAGCGACGTGTCCATGAAATCGGGCGAGACGGAGAACACCTTGAGCCCGCGCCGTGACTGCTCGGCCGCGAGAGAGCGGGTGAAGCCCAAGAGGCCGAATTTCGCCGTCGCGTACGCGGAGAATCCGTTCCCGGGCTCGGCGCCGACGACGCTCGACAGCACGTTGACGACGACCCCGCCCGTGCGAACGAGCGGCCGGAGGAGGCCGCGGGTCAGGCGGAACGGGCCGCGGACGACCGTGTCCATGAGGTTGTCGAGCGTCGCGTCGGTCACGAGGTGGAACGGCTGCGGCGCGAAGGGCGCGCAGGCGTTGTTGACGAGCACGAGCTTCTTGGCGTCGATCACCTCCGGGAGGGCCGCGATCTCGGCGCCGAGCTCCGCGGACGCGAGGTCGCCGCGGACCACGCTGCCCGCGAGCCCTAGAGAGCGCGCCTCTTCTCGGAGCGAGGCGGCCGCCTCCTCGTCACGGTGGTAGACCGCGACGAAGTGAAAGCCGCGCCGGCCGAGCGAAAGGCACAGCGCGCGTCCGAGCCCGCGCGTCCCACCGGTGACGACGACCGTCTTCATGCCTTCCTCCCTTCGGTCGGGCGGCATAGACCTTCGTTCGCCCCTTCGGGGCTCAGCTGCCGGTTCATCCCGCGACCTTCACTTGCACCCGCCCGCGCGCCGCGACGGTGTTCTGAGTTTCGTTCTCGAAGACGACCCGCACCGCGATGACGTCCATGGTGTCGACCTTCTGCTCGAGCGTCCCGCGGAGCCGAAGTCGGTCGCCGAGGTAGCACGGCGCCGCGTACCGGAGGTCCGTCGAGAGCAAGAGCGACCGGGCGCCCGGCATGACCATCCCGACGAAATGGGAGAGAAATCCGTTCAAGATCGCGCCGTGCATCACGCGGCCGAGGAAGCCGCGGCTGCGCGCGACCTCCTCGTCGATGTGAATCGGGCTGTGATCGGCGAAGGCCTCTAGGAAGCGCGTGTAGACGTCGGGGGTAATCTCATAGGAAGCGTCGGCCACCTGGCCGACGGTGAGCTGGTCGAAGGTCCACTCACGAGCCGACGCCATCGAGGTCACTTGGCGCTCATTCGCTTGAGGATGAGATCCGCGAACTCTCCGACGTTGTTCGTGGCCTCGACGTCGCCCATCTGAAAGCGAACGGAGAACTTCATCTCCGCCGCCGCGACGATGGAGATGTGCATGACAGAGTCCCACTCGGCGACATCGCGCGCGCTAGTTTCGGCCGTGATCGTCACCGGGTCGAGGAACAGGTCGTTGATGATTTCCTGCATACCTGCGATGATGTCCTTCTTCGTGGTCATGAGCTCTCCCTGCTTGGGCGCGTGGCGTGGATCTTCGTTTCCGTGGGAACATACGAGGCAACGGAGCGGCGGTACCGCCGCTCGTCGGCGGCCGCCGAGGTCTCCTCGAACTGAAAGTTGGGCAGGAGCTCGGCGACCATGGCGTTCTTCGCCGTCGGACGATAGACGCCGATGACCTCTTCGCAGCCCGCCTCCGTCGCGAGACGAAAGATCTCGTTGAGGGTGACCTCCTCGACTTGGCGCTTCAGCACTCTACAGCTCATGAGCCACGTGTCGATGTGAAAGGAACCGGGGGTGGTCGTCGGGTCGACACGACCAATGACGACGACGACGAGCCCGTGGTCGCCGAAGCGGTCGGACAGCCGCACGGTGAAGCAGCGGTGAGCCGGGCTCTCCATGAGGGCCCGCACCTCGGACTCGGTGCGTCTCACGGTCGTGAGATTGAACTGATTGCTCTTGTTGGTGAGCTGGGAAATACGGGGAATGTCGACCGCGGTGAACGGCGAGATGACCGCCTTCATCTCGAGCGAGGCGAGATAGGTCGGCATGTCGGTCGCGTCCGCCTGGAGCGCGCGTCGCTCCGACTCCACCCGGTACTGGTCGGTGCGGCGGGCGTCCTCGCCCGTGAGCTGGAGGGGCTCGAACAGGCGCGAGTCCTCCAGCTGGCGCCTGTAGTCCGCCGGATCGGCGCCGAGGAGGATGGTGGTGACCGCGGGCACGAACTGCCGAACGATCTCCACCTCCGCGGGGTTGTCGTCCACGAACACGAAGCTGTCGAGGCCCAGGCCGAGCTCGGTCGCGATCGCCTTGATGTTCTCGGACTTGGGCTGCCAGTTTGCGTAGAAGGCGACGATGTCCTTGAGACGCAAGAGCATCTCGGGGTGCTTCTCGAACGGGCCTCGGGCCGCGGCGACCTCGTTCTTGCTGCACACCGCGAGGAGGACGCCCCGGTCCTTCAAGGACAGGATGTACTCTTGGAAGGCGCGGAAGGCCTCTCCCCGGGGCGAGGTCGTGCCGATCTCGATGCCCTCGATCCCGTCGTCGCCGATGATTCCCCCCCAGAGGGTGTTGTCGAGGTCCAGCACCAGGACCTTGGCGGGCGCGCGGCGGAGGGAGGTGACGAGGTGCGCCACCTCCCGGGCGAGATCGACCATCAGCTCCGGAGAGCCGGGCTGCTTGCTCTGAAACCACGCGCGGTCGTCGCGCGACGCGAGGAGGCCGCGGCGAGCGCACAAGAACTCGACGTCGCAGACGTGGACGTAGGCGGGGGCGGCGAAGCCGAGCGCGAGGTTCGCGAGCTTCCGGAAGCTCCAGTCGGAGCCCGGCGCCTTGGCGCGGTAGGCGCCCAGAGAGAAGCCCCCTGGCAGGGGGAGGTTCGCGAGCAGTATCTCCGCGCCGGTGCGGTCGTGGAGAGTGCGACAGAGGCCGAGGAGGTCGTCGGCCCACGCCGCCGCCACGGGCTGAACGACGCCCAAGGGGTCGGTGACCGGGCCGGTATACCGGCAGCGGCGCTCCGACGGCAGGATGAGCACGACCTGCGGTTGGAACTGGTTGAGAGCGCTGTCGGCGTCGCGGATCTCGAACTCGTAGCTGTCGTATTCTCCAAGGAAGACGCTCGCGGCGAAGCCGGCGGCCAGCAGCGTTTGCTCGACGAGGTCGCCCAGGGCCTGCAGCGCGTTGGCC
The DNA here is from genome assembly GCA_964531755.1 of uncultured Polyangiaceae bacterium. GTDB lineage: Bacteria > Myxococcota_A > Polyangia > Polyangiales > Polyangiaceae > JAAFHV01. Next base: position 2,317 of record CAZHGG010000047.1, on the reverse strand, counting down.
CCTATCAGCGCGACGCGGACAGGCGCGCCCGGCGCCGCGCCGAACGCGCGGACACCTCGTTTGCGCATCGTCGAGAGCGTGAGGAGCTCGGTGTACGCCTGGGTGTCCCGCGTGCACCGAGCGAGCCCCTCCCAGAACGCGGGGTCCTTCTCGGCCAGCTGGGCGCGAAGTACTTCAAGGGGCGCTGCCATGGATCGCCTCACGTGATACCGAGCCGGTCGCCTTCAGATAATCGTGCAGGCGCGTCGCGACCAGGGTGTGTCGAAGTTCGCTGAAGTGAGGGTCGTCGGGGCGCACGTTGAGCGCGTCTTCCTTGCCAGCGTACGGGCGGAGGCCGTCGTCCGTCATGACGTGGTATTTCAACCCCGCTTGGTCCAGGGCGGTCGTCAACTTCGGGGCGACCGAGGGAGGCTCCTCCGCCAAGGGCCCGAGCGCCGTGTGCGAGATCAGCGCGAACACCACGCGGGCGTCGCTGGAGCGCGCGAACGAGGCGATTTCGGTGAAGAGCTCACGGCACTGGAGCCAGCCGGGGCTGTCGTCCGCGTAGCGCTTCTCCACCGCCCGCGGGTCCATGACAGGGAGGGGCTGAAAGGCGCCGTAGAAGCGCCCGGCCAGGTAGTCGTACATGTAGAGCTTGCGGAGGGCGTCTTTCGTGTTTCTCACGATCGGTCGCGCGTTCGCCGCCGCCTTCGCCGAGTCCTTCGTCGTGGGGAGACACTCGTTCAGAATCGAGAACTGAAAGATGACGACGTCCGGGCGAAACTGGGGCTGAATCTCCTTCCAGCGGTCGACCCCGAGCGCCGTGGCGTAGCCGGGCACCGCGAAGTTGAAGACCTGGACGGGCACCGCGCTCTCGCGCGCGAGGAGCCCTTGGAGCTGCTTCGAATAGAGCTTCGGCTCCTCGACGCCCTGGCCGAACGTGAGCGAGTCACCGAAGACGGCGACGCGAAACGCCTTCGGGTCGGGAGCGCGCTCCTCGTCGCGCATGCCGTACGAGTTGATCTCGAGGACCTTGTCGTAGGTGGTGCCGCGGTACCCGGCGACGAGCTGGTAGTTCCGGGTCGGGTGGGTCGCGACGTAGCCGAGACTGAACGGATGCACAACGAACACCCGAAGACAAACCTCGAGGAGCACGATCATGACGAGCGAGACAAGGACGAGGCAGGCCCCGAACCTCGCGGTCTCCGCGAGGATCACGCGCAAGGTAGCCTTCGCGGTGGCCGGCGCGGCCGCGGCCTCCGCCTCCGCTGCGGTCGTGCTGACGTCCGTCGATGCCGGGCTCTGGGAGGCGTCGGGCGACGGGATTTCGTCCAGCGACTTCTGCATCCGGCGCGAACCTAGCCGAGCGACGCAGCAATTCAAGCAAACTTTTCCGGTCGGAAGGGACGGGTAGGGTCGGCGAGACGGGGGCGGGGACGATGGCTGGAGGCGACCGCGGGGGCCCCCGCGCCCATGGCTACGGATCGGCCATGAAGACGGGCACGAACTGGGCGCGCGCGGCCCGCGCGCCCGCCTCGCTCACGTGACCTGCGTCCCGGTACCAAGGCACGCCGTCTCTTCCGCCGGGGCGCTCTTCCACGCCGCAGAGATCGACGGAGGGGTCGATGACCCGCACGCGGGGCGCCTCGAGCGACATTGGGGTGAGGAGCCCCCGCTCGCGCGCTCGCCGGGCGGCATACGCCTGGATGGGCGCCGCACCGTCGGGTGGCCCGGGTCGCGCCGGAACGCGGTCAGAGGGTCGAGGAGGGGGTGACTCGGGACGTCGACCACGAGCCAGGTATCGACACGAACGGAAGCGCGATGGACGCCGCGAACGAGCGCATGGCTTTGGGGTAGAGGACGAGATAGGCCACCACCGAGACAGGCAACGCCATGGCGAGGCGCCGAACGCGACGAAGGTAGAAGCCTTTCAGCGAGAACGACTCGGCCTGGATGTCGGGGTAGGTGAGCCCGGTGATCAATAGCCGCGGATGACGAAGAAGGTGTCGACGCCGACGAAGCCGCCTTGGAATCCCCTGACGTGCAGGTGAAAGAGGATGACCGAGAGCACCGCCAGGGCGCGGAGGCCATCGATGTCCGACCGATACGAGGCCTCGGACTTCACACGGCGCTCCGCGGCGCTTCGTGACGGCGCGGGGCGGCGCGCGCCCCCCGAGAACGCGTGGTAGGCCGGTGCCTCACTTGATGTCGAAATCGGTGGGCGGCGGCGCGGTGGCCTTGCCTGCGTCCCGGCCCGGGCCCTTGGGCGCCGCGGTCGACGGCGAGCGCGGCGCGACCTTGGCGGCGGAAGCGCTCTCGGCGGGCGTCGCGGGCGCCG
>CAZHGG010000046.1:0-14593 GCA_964531755.1 uncultured Polyangiaceae bacterium | reverse complement strand
GGCGGCCGCGCCCGCGGCCGCGCCCGCGTCGGCCGGCGTGAAGGCGCCCGGCGAGGCGAAGGTCGGCGACAAGACGATCTGCCTGATCTCGAAGGAGGAGTTCACGGTGACCGAGGCCTCCCCGAAGGTCGAGCACGAGGGGAAGACGTATTACTTCTGCTGCTCCGGCTGCGATCAGAAGTTCAAGAAGGACCCGCAGAAGTACCTGGGCACGGGCGGCTCGACCTGACCTGCGGGTGGCGGGCGCGCGGGTGGGCCCTCGCCCAGGCGACGCGTGACCATGCGCGCCGACGGCGGTAGGCTCTCGGCGGTGAGCCAGCCCGCCGCCCCGAGCCAGAGCGCGCCCGCCGCGACGTCGTTCGAGGTCGCGGCGAGCCGCTTCCGCGACTTCTTCGCGGAGCTGTCGCGGACCTTCGTCGAGCGCGACGACCTGCTCACGCAGATCTCCCTCGCGCTCCTCTCGCGCGAGCACGTGCTCATGACCGGGCCGCCGGGCACCGCCAAGAGCGGCGTCGCCACCGCCGTGCTCGGCCGCATCCTGGACGAGACCACGGGCAAGCCGAGCCTCTTCGCGCGGCAGTTCACCGAGAGCACCGTCCAGACGGATCTCATCGGGCCGATCGACTTCAAGACCCTGATGGCCACGGGGCGCACGGAGCACTTCACCGACCAGGGGATGCTCGGCGCCGTCCACGCGTTCCTCGACGAGGTGCTCGACGGGCGCGACATGCTGCTCCGCACGACGCTGAACGTGCTGAACGAGCGCGAGCTGAAGCAGGGCACGAAGGTGACCTCCGGCATCATCGAGTGCGCGCTCATGACCACGAACCGCTACCTCGCGGAGGTGCTCGAGAGCTCGCGCGACACCTTGCTCGCGTTCGTCGATCGCATCGCGTTCGTCGCGTTCGTGCCGAAGGGGTTCGGCGCGCCCGCCTCCATGGGGCGCGTGCTCCGGTCACAGCTCGGGGGCGCGCGCTCGCTGGGCTGGAAGAGCGTGCTCACGATCCAAGACCTCGACGTGCTGCAGTCGGTCACCGAGCAGGTCGGCATGGACGACGCGCTCTGCGAGTCGCTCGAGCAGCTCATGACCCACGTGGAGACCGACCTCGCGGCGGCGACGCGCGCGGATCCGACCTTCGTGCCCACGCGCTACCTCTCCACGCGCACGGCCGTGCGGCTCGGCAAGGTGCTGCGCGCGGCCTGCGTGCTCGACCGCATCGGCGGCGCCGACCGCCCGCTCGAGGTGACGCTCGAGGACTTCGAGCGCCTCCGGCTCAGCATGCTCCTCTCGGGTCCGCCGCCCGAGCACATCGCGAGCCTCCTCGCGCGCGAGACCGACGCCCGCGAGCGCCGCCAGCTCTCGATCATGCGCACCGAGCGAGAGATCTTCGACCGCGCCCTCGCGAGGCTGCCCAAGCCAAAGAAGTCGCAAAAGAAAGCGCCGAAGGGGCTCGACGTGTCGGTGCTCGCGAAGGCGGTCGAGAAGGCCAAGCCCGCCGGTGACACCAAGGCGCTCCTCGAGACCACCGCGCAGATCGCCTCGGCCATCGAGAGCGGCGCGCCGGGCGCCGAGCGGGCGCGCGCGCTCCTCGACGAGACCGTGGCGTCGCTCTCGGAGCGGGCAGTCCGCGGGGGGCTCCTGGCCGGCGCGGGACCCGGCCTCGGCGCGCCTGGCCAAGAGGCCCGCGACGTCGCCGCGGCCCTCGCCGATCTCGCGGCCGGCCTCGAGAAGTCCGCGGGCGCCGCGCGGCCCATCGGGCGGTGGCTGCGGGGCAGGGCGATCGCCCTGCTCGACGAGGCCGCGGCGCTGTCGACGCTGAAGGTCGGCGCGTCGCTCGACGCCTCGATGCCCGCGGACGCCAGCCTGCAGGACTACGCTACCCGGGCCGACCAGGTGCTCTGCGAGCTCGAGGCCCTCGCGGAGGCCCGGGCGCTGCTCGAGCGGCTTGGGGCGGACGGCGTGGCGCCGGAGGCCGCGTCGGCGGCGCGGACGCGCGCCATCGCGCGGGTCGAGGACGAGGTCGCCGAGATCATGGACACCGCGTTCCGCGACGCGATCTCCGACGCGCTCGGGCGCCTCACGGTGGCGAAGCTCGGCGCGATCCTCGCCGCGCTCGGCCCCACGCTGGCCCGCATCGACGTGCTCGGCGAGCGCCTGGTCACGGTCGGGGGCGCGCGCGGTCGGCTGAAGGCGCGGGTCGTCGGGCCTCGCGTGAAGCCGCTGCTCACTGCCGCGTTCGAGCGCCTCGACGCGCAGGATCGCATGGAGCTCGTCGACCAGATCGGCGACCTGTGCGAGGAGCTCGAGCGGGGCGGGCTCGCGAACGTGCTGCTCACGCAGGAGCTGCTCGAGATGGCCGCCGCGTCGCTCGTCAAGCGCGAGCGCAAGAGGCCCCGCGCGGTCGCTCCCTCGCCGGACGTGGCCGGCTACCGCGCCCTCCGCGCCGCGGAGCAGCGCGTGTCCCTCGCGTACACCATGGTGGAGGCCGCCTCGCGCATCAAAGAGCCGCGCATCCTGCCCGCGAGCGCCCCCGACGCCGCGCTGGCCGAGCTCACGCGCGCCGCGTTCGCGCTGCCCGCCGATCTCCGCGTCACGATGGGGCGCCTCGACCTCGAGCGCATCGCGCGCGCCGTCGACCAGCTCGAGGCGTTCTGGCGCCCGTTGCGGGAGGAGGCCGCGCGCGCGCTCGAGAAGGGCGAGCTCCGGCCCGTGGGCGAGGCCATCGACCGCCTCGCGTCGTCGCAGTTCTTCCACGTCACGCGGGACGAGGGCGCGCTCCTGCGCTTCTCGCTCGAGGCGCGCGTCGTGGGGGAGGTGTTCCCCGAGGCGAGCGACGAGGCGGCGGCCCTCCGCGCCCGGATCGACGCGCTGGAGATCGCCTCGAGCCAGGCCCTCCAGGGGCTCCGCGCCGCGCGCGCCGACCTCGGGTGGAAGGACGTCCTGGCGCCGTGAGGCCCGCCCTCCGCGAGCTCGAGCAGCGCATCGAGCGAGTGTCGAAATGTGAAGATGTTTCCATGCTTTACCGCATCGCGGCGCCGGTGTTCGGCGCCCTCGGGTGGAAGGCGCGGCTCACGTCGGAGGCGGCCGTGCGCCTCGTCACGGCGTTCGGCGAGCGCGACGATCGCACCCTCGAGGAGGCGCGCGCCCGCCTCGGCCCCCTCCTCGACGCCGCGGTGCGCGAGCTCGCCGACAACACCACGAACGTCGAGCGCCTCGCGGCGGTGCGGCGACGCCAGCCGGTCGCGCACGCGGCCTGGCTCCGCCGCTCCTTCGAGTTGCTGGTGCGCGCCGACGGCGCCCTCGAGCCGGTCGACGAAGAAGAGCGCCACGATCTCTCCGACGCGGTCGCCGTCGCGCAGCGCCTCCCGCTCCAGCCGCCGCTCGCGCGGGCGACCTCCGACGAGGGCCATGCCGCCGAAGCCGAGGCGGCCGAGGCCCGCAAGGCCGAGCGCGTCGTGGACCTCGAGCTCGCCGCCGTCGATCACCTGCTCACGGCGGCGCGCCTCGAGACCGAGGTCCTGTCGCGCCGCCGCCGGCTCTTCGAGGCGGCGCGGCAGGTGCTGCTCGACGCCTCGGCGGCCTTGGCGCTCGACAAAGAGGGAGTGAGCCTCCGCACCCGCGCGATCACCGCCGAGATCACGCGGCTCGATCGGCTCGAGGCCGCGGGCGTCGACTTCGACGTGGGTCTGCCGCATCAGGCGCGCACCGCGGTGACTCGCGGCGAGGAAGACCGCCTCCGCGCCGTCATGGCGGCGATCGACCACGTCGCGCGCTCCTCGGGCGACACCGCCATGCGCCGGCTCTCCCGCCGCGGCGTCCACGCCCTGTTCGGAGACGTGCGCGCCCTCGACGACGAGGCCCGCCGCGCTTCGGTCACGCGATCGGCCGAGGAGTCGCTCGGCGCCGACGTGTGTGCGCGCGTGCGAGACGCCTACGCGAGCGCGCTCGCGGCGAAGCAGCGCGACGCCCGCGCGCACGCGCAGGAGCTCGGGTACCTGGGCGGCAGCGCCCACGAGCAGACCCTCGCCGCGACGCTCGCCGTGGACGGCGCCTTCGACCTCGGGGGCACGCTCTCCCCCGTGCGCGTGACCCGAGAGCGCCGCACCACGCGCCGCGTGCCGTTCCCCGCGCCCGCGCTCGCGCTCGTCGCGGCCGAGACGGTCGAGGACCTGCCCGACGCGCTCATCGAGGACCCGCGCCTGCTCGTGCTCCAGCTCGCCACCGGACGGCTGCTCGCGAGGCGCTACGTGCTCGAGGAGGTGCGCCGATCGACCCAGATCGTGATGACCTCGGAGGTGCGCGTGTTCCTGCTCGACGGCTCGGGCAGCATGCTCGGCCCGCGCGCGCGCGTGCGCGACGCGATGCTGGTGGCCGAGCTCGCGACGATGAGGCGGCGGCTCGAGCACGCGCGCGACGTGCGCACGGCGCTGTTCTACGGGTATTTCACCGACGAGGTCGGCGCGATCTCGCGCGTGGACTCCGCCAAGGGCGTCGATCAGGCCATCACCGAGGTGATCTCCACGGTGCGGGTCGGCGGCACGGACATCCAGCGCGCGCTCGTGGCCGCGTTCGACCTCGTGGCCGCGGCGCGCGGCGACGACAAGGAGCTCGCCCGCGCCCAGGTCGTGCTGGTCACCGACGGCGAGGCGGCGGTCGAGGAGGCCGCGGTGCTCGCGGCGCGCGAGGGCGCGGGCGGCGATCTCCCGATCGGCGTCAGCGTCATCGCCCTCGGCACCGAGAACCCGGCGCTGCGGGGCCTCGTCGCGCGGCAGCGCGCCCGCGGGGAGCGCGCCTTTTACCACTTCGTCGACGACGCGCTGCTCGCTGACATGGCCGCCGGCGGGCTCGACGGCGGTCTGCCGCTGCACGCCGCGCCGAAGGCGCCGTGGTCCGCGCGCGGCCCCGCGTCGCCCCTCGAGGCCCGCGTGGGCGCCCTCGTCGCGGAGCTCGAGGACCTCGCGCGCGAGCGCGATCTCGACGCGCTCGAGCGGATGGACCACGAGCGCGAGGCGCTCCGCGAGGTGGGCCTCGAGGCCCACACGTCGCTCACCGAGGGGGAGCGCGCGCGGATCGAGTCGCTCCAGCGGGACAGCGCCGCGCTCGGTCGGAGGTTCGCGCGGTGGTTCCCGCTCTCCCAGGACGCCGACGCCGAGGCGAGCCACGTCTCCGTGGTGGGCGCGCAGGCGTCGTCGGACGCCGAGGCGGTGCACGTGATGCTCGCGTCGATCGTCGAGATCACGCGCGTCGTCGGCGGCTCCGAGCTCGCGCGGCGCGCCGACGCCATCGACCTCGTCGAGCGCCTCCTGCCCGACGCGGGTCTCACGCCGGCCCGCTACTTCGCGACCCTCGCGGCGCACGGGCGCCGCCTCGCCCCAGCGCTCGAGGCGCTCCATCAGGCCGTGCGCGGGCCGGGCGCGGGGCCACCCAACGGCAGACCGCGCGACGGCGGACGCCCGACGAGCTGACGGCACACGCGGCCCGCGTGGTCGCAGGTCCTTGCCTGCAGGAAGCACGACGAAGACGGACGAGCACGCCTCGCTGTCGAGGAGCGGCGCGTGGTCGTAGAAGCCGCCTCGCTCGCCGCCCCGGCCGAGCGAGAAGCGAACTCCGCGGGCGCGCTGCAGGGACCCGTGCCGGCCGAAATCGCTCTACTAGCGGCGGCCGTAGGTGCACTAGACTACCCGACCGGGAGGCCCGCGTGCTGCGCGAGAACGAGATTGTCGGCGGGCGCTTTCGACTCGAGCGACTCCTCGGTGAGGGTGGGATGGGCGTCGTGTGGGCGGCCCACGATCTCGGCACGGATCGGCGGGTCGCGCTGAAGTTCCTCCGCGTGGCCAACCTGACAGAGCAAATCGCCAAGCGCTTCTACCGAGAAGCGCGCGCCGCGATGGCCGTCCGGCACCCGAACGTGGTCCGCATTCACGAGGTCTTCGTCGGCACCGACGGGCGCCCCGTCATGTCGATGGACTACCTCGAGGGCGAGTCGCTCGCCGAGCGCCTCGAGCGTGAGGGCAAGCTGTCACTCGCGGCGTTCAGCGAGGTCTTCTTGCCCGTCGTCTCCGCGATCGGCGCGGCGCACGAGAGGGGCATCATCCATCGTGACCTCAAGCCGGAGAACATCTTCCTGTGTCGGACGATGACGGGTTTCGAGGTTCGGGTGCTCGATTTCGGTATCGCGAAGCTCACCGCGAGTGATGGCGAGGCCGCCGCGACCGCCGGGCTCACCGCGACCGGCGCCATGATGGGCACTCCCTACTACATGAGCCCGGAGCAGGTGTTCGCCCACAAGGACATCGATCACCGCTCGGACATCTGGTCGCTGGGCGTGATCATGTACGAGTGCCTATCGGGCAAGAAGCCCGTGCGCGGCGACAGCATCGGCGCGATCCTCCAGGTGATCATGACCGCCATTCCCGAGCCGCTCCGGGTGGTCGAGCCCACGCTGCCGCCCGACCTCCTCGCGCTGGCCGACGCCATGCTCACGGTGAGGAAGGAGGGCCGTCCGTCGAGCCTCGCCGAGGTAGCTGCCGTGATCGAGCGCTACTCGCTCACGAAGACGCTCCCGTTCGGTGACGTGGGGAGCGCGCCGCTCTCCCTCGCCGATACGCTCCCGCTCGTCCCCACGCCGCTCGACTTCGCCTTCGAGGCGACGTTCGATGCGGTGGAGCTCCGGGCCGGCGCGGCCCCGCACGCCGCCACTCCCGCCACGTCCTTCTCCGGTGGTCCTCGGCCGTCCCGGGCCGGGCTCGCGTTCGGGGGCGCGGTCTTCCTCGCGCTCGTCGGGCTCGGCGCCGCGGGCGGGTGGACGCTCTACTCTCGTGAACGGGCAGCGGCGCGGGCCACGGCGAGCGCGGGGGTCGCCTACTCGCCCACCGTCGCGCCCGCCGAGTCCGTATTGTCGCCACTCCCCGCCGTCGCGCCCTCCTCGACCCCGACCGCGTCCACGCTCGCGCCACCTCCACCCTCGAGCGCGCCGTCCGGCCTCGCGGGGCGCAAGAAGCCGTCCGCCCCGGCATCGGTGCGTCCGGCCGGGGCGGCGAGCGCGCCGGCCCCGAGCGCGCCGGTCACGCCCGTCCCGCGCGGGATCGCCAGCGAGAACCCCTATGGCAACTAGAGTCCGCCGCCTGCCGCGCTTCGCGGCTTCGCGGGCGCCCCGCGCGTGGATCCTGGGGGCGAGCCTCCTCGGGGGCGTGGCCACGTCGTCGCTCGCGCACGCGGGTGGGGAGGGTGCCGACGCCACCGCCGCGGCCCGCGAGGCGTACCAGGAGGGGAGCCGCCTCGTCACCGAGGGGCGCTGGGGCGACGCGCTCGTCGCCTTCGAGCGGGCCGCGAGCCTGAGGCCCCACGCCCTGACATCGTACAACCTTGGCATCACCGAGCGCGCGCTGGGCAGGCTCACGCGGGCGCGACGTCACTTCGGCGCCGCGCTCGCCCAACACGAGGCGTCGGGCAAGACCGCGCTGGCTGCCTCGTATGTCGAAGAGGCTGGCGGCATCCTCCGCGAGATCGACGCGCGCTTGGCCACGCTCTCCGTGGAGATCGACCCGCCGGACGCGGCGCTCATGATCGACGGGAGGCCGCTCACCCGTGAGCCGGATGGCCCCTCCGACCTCTACGTCGCCGGATTGGCCAGCCCTGACGCGCCCTCCACGGTGGGCGGGAGGGTCCGCGTTCGGATCGACCCGGGGACCCACGTGTTCGTCCTCACCAAGTCGGGGTTTGCTCCCGTCACCTACCGCGAGACCGTCAAGGCCGGCGCGACAGGCACCGTACCGCTCTCCCTGGTCGCGCTCCAGGCGACGATCACCGTGCGGGCCGAGCGCAAGGACGCCGCTGTGAGGCTCCAGGGGCTCGACGTCGGCATCGTCCCCGTGGTCCTGCGGCGGCCCCCCGGATCGTACTCGCTCGACGTGCGGAGCCCAGGGTACGTGACGTACGCCACCACCGTCGACGTGGGCCCGGGTGGCTCCGCCGACCTGTTCGCCAAGATGCCGAAGGAGTCGTTCGCGATCGCCAAACAGTGGTGGTTCTGGACGGGCATCGCGGCGGTGGTCGGTGGCACCGCGATCGCTGTCTACGCGGCGACTCGCCCGCCGGCGCCGTACGATGGAGGGACCACCGGCTGGGTGGCCCAGGTGCCGTGAGGTCCGGCGCTCCCCGCGTGTCCGCGCGGCGTCCGCTCGTCGGCCTCGTCGCCTGCGGCGTGCTCTCCGCGTGCGACAACGCGCGGCCTCAGCTCCTCGTCGACGTGACCTCGGATCTCGCCGTCCCCTCTCAAATCGCGAGCGACCCCGCCATCGCCGCTGCGGGCTCGTTCGATCGCGTCCGGGTCGAGACCCTCGGTCCCGATGGGGCGCCGACGACGACGCGGGACTTCGTCATCGACGGCGAGTCGACGTTCCCCCTCTCGTTCGGGGTGGCCGCGCCCGACGATCCCTCGCGGGAGCTCGTGGTGCGCGTCACGGCGTTCAGGGCGCGCTTCGCGAGCGTTCGAGGCGCCGAGGTCTCACCCCTTCGCTACGCTCGCGTCGAGCGGCTGCTCACCGTCGCGCCGCACGGGGTCGAGGAGGTCAAGATCGCGCTTCGGGGAGCGTGCCTCGGGACCCCGGCCGACCCCGCGAAGCGCACGACCTGTATCGACGCGGAGCACCTCGCCGGTGCGCCCGCCCCGTCCACGGAAGCGGCGCTCCCGGGATCGTTCGCCTCGCTTCGGGCGACGCCTTGCGCCCGCACCCCCGCCGCCGATCGCGTCTGCATTCCGGGGGGCCTGGGGCTCGTCGGGTCGCCGCGCCTCGCTCTCGGCGAGGCCGACCGCGTGGGCGCAGAGCCGCGCCTCGTCACGCTTTCGCCGTTCGTACTGACCAAGGCCGAGCTCACCGTGGGGGCGCTGCGGAAGCTGTTCGCGGCCGGGCTCGCCGCCGAGCGACCGAAGTCGAAGGCCGAGCGGGCGACGTGCAACTACACCGATGGCGCGGCGAGCCAGGACGCGGAGGCCGCGCGCTGCGTCCCGTTCTCTACAGCCCGCGCGGCGTGCCAGGCCCTTGGAGGGGATCTCCCGACCGCGGCCCAATGGGAATACGCGGCCCGCGGCCGCGGCGAGGCGCGCACGTTCGTGTGGGGAGAGAGCGAGCCATCCTGCTGCGCGGCGGCGCTCGCGGGCGCTCCGTTCGGCTGCACGCCGTCCCTGGCGACCGGATCGTTCGCGGACCCCGAGACGTGTGGTGGGGTCGCGGACGTCTCCCGCGACGGAGCGCTCGACATGGCGGGGGGCGTCCGCGAGTGGGTGCTCGACGACCCGCGGCCCCTCGCCGAGTGTGCCCCCCCGGGCCTCGCCAGAGACCCCTCCTGCGGCTCGCTGGGCAGCCTCATGGGCGGATCTTTCTCGCGACCGCTCACCAGCGCCGCGGCGGCGCTCCGCTTCCGCGCCGACTCCCTGGACGACGTAGGCTTCCGATGCGCCTTCCGCGATCCCTAGCCGCCTCGCTCCTTGGAGCGCTGCTCGTCCTGGCGCTCGCGCTCACTCCGGGGTGCGGAGGGGCGGTCCGCGCGCAGTGGCTCCTCGTGGTCTCCACCGACGCCCACCTGCCTTCGTGGGGAGACCGCATCCTCATCGAGCTGCTGAACGACCGCGGAGAGCTGGCGTGCGGCGGGTGCCGCCGAGAGGTCCTGGCCTCCCCCGAGAGCGTCCCGCTCACGTTCGGCCTCGTCGCCCCGCCGACCGCGATCCGCGTCCGGGCGCGCCTCTTTCGGCAGAGCCAGACGGGCCCCGACGGCCTCCCCACCGGGCAAGATCTCATCGACTTCGTAGGCATCCTGCCCGCGACGGCGCCCGAGGGCGTGGAGCGTCTGGTGATCCCGCTCGCAGGGTATTGCTTCGGCAAGCCAGCCGACCTCGTCGCGCGCACCTCGTGCACGTACCTCCGCGGCGCGACCTCGGGGTTCGCCGTGCTCCCCGAGCGCGAGCTCGTCGACCTCGACATCGACGCGGCGAACCTCTACCCCGGTCGCTTCGACAGGTTTCTGAGCCTCAAGTGCCCAGCGACCGTGCCCGACGACATGGCCTGCCTCGCGGGGAGCTCCTTCCTCATGGGGTCACACGAGTCGCTCGGGGCGGACAGCGACTACCCGACGAGCCCTCGGTTCCTCGCGCGCTACTTCTTTCCCACCCTGCTCGACAAAGAGGAGATGACGGTGGGAAGGGTGCGCGAGCTCGTGCGGACCGGGGCCTTGTCCCTCGGCTCGGGCCAACTCCAGCGCAGGGGCGCGGCGGGCTCTGCGACTGCATCCTGCACGTACCTGAGCGACGCCGACGGCGCGAACGACGCGCTCCCGCTCAACTGCATCTCGCGCGCCGGCGCCTTGGAGGTCTGCCTCAAGCTCGGCAAGGAGCTCCCTACCGAGATCGACTGGGAGTACGCCGCGACGGGCGGCGGGCGCGCGAGCACGTACCCATGGGGAGATGAGCCGCCCACGTGCGAGCGTTCGGTGCTGTCCGCGTCGCCCGCCTGCGCGCGAGCGGGCCCCGTGGCGGGCGGTGCGGGCGGTGACGTCACGCCGCAGGGCGTGAGGAACCTAGGCGGCAACCTCTCGGAGTGGGTGGCGACCCTCTTCGTTCCCTATACCGATCCGTGCTGGAGGGAGGTCGAGGGCGGCATCGCCGATCCGGGCAGCTGCTACGTGGACGAGCGGCTCGTGGGTTGGCGTGGGCCGTGGGCGCATCGGGGGGGCTCATTCGCCCGTCGCGGTTCGAGCGCGAGGTCCTCCGCGAGGTTCGCGAGCCCAGACGGCGCGCCGAAGCCCGACATCGGGTTTCGCTGCAAGCGAGACCTCCTCACGCCCTAGTCGCGATTCCGGTCCGGGGAGCCCGGCTTCTTTGTGGACGCTCCCCGAGCTGAGCCGGTTCGTGTACGGTGAGCGCATGAGCAAAGAGGCGTTCGTGGCCGAGGTGAAGCGCATCGTGGGTCTCACGCGCGGCGGAGACGCTGACGCCGCGAACGAGGCGTTCGCGGCGCTCTTCGCGAGCCCCGTCCTCGACGCGCAGCGACCGGAAGACCGCCGCCAGGCGTTCAAGCTGCTCGTCCTCGCCAAGCGGAGCGGCGCGCCTCCCGCGAGCCTCCTCACCGCGATCCGCGCGGCGCGCGGGCCGCTCGAGCGCCTGGTCGCCGAGACCCACGCGGCGGAGGATTACGAGATGCTCGGCGTCTGCTACGTGCTCCTCGACGACCCCGCGACGGCGTCCACGATCATCCGCGAGGGACTGCGGCTGGAGCGCGAGCGCAACCCGCAGAGCGATCTCTGCGGGCGCCTCATGACCCGCCTCTCGGCGCTGTGAGGGCCTCGCGCCAAGAGCGGCGCCCGTGAGCGGCGCGCGCGCCCCCACCTTCGGCGTGCGCGCGTACCCGTCGCTCGACGCGTTTCGCGCCGTCCCCCCCGCCTCGCGCCGCGCCTTGGTCGACGAGAGCCTGGCCCTCCACATCCGGGCGGCGATCGACCCGGGCCGCGCCGCGGCGTGGGCGCGTCGGGCGCTCGAGGCGCGTGCAGACTACACCTATGCGTTCGGCACCCAGGCCAGCCTCGGCAACGCCTGGTACACGCACCTCGAGGAGGGGCTCGCGCGCAGGTACTTCGAAGACGCGCCGGCCTCCGACGCGCGCGTCCGCCGCCATCTCCCGGGCTTCCAGTGGACGCTGCGCGAGCTCTCCGGCGAGCTGCTCGGGGTGAAGACGACTCCGCGGCGCGGCTACTCCGGCCCCGGCGTGCACGTGTTCGACCCGGGCGGAGAGTGCGCCCGCGTGGGCGGCGAGATCCACTCCGACACCGAGGGCCTGCCGGCGCCTCACGCGCGCGCGGGGCTCCCGGCCTACACCCTCGTCGTCGCGCTCTCGCGGGCCTCGTCGGGCGGTGGCCTGCGCCTCTGGGACGCGCCGTACGACGGCCAGGACGACCCGTCGCTGGCCGACCTCGCCGAGCCCGCGCGCATCGACTACGCGCCGGGCGACGCCGTCGTGTTCGAGAGCTACCGCCTGCACCAGATCGAGCCGTTCGGCGGCGACGCGCCGCGCGTCACCGGGACGTGCCACGTCGCCCGCCTCTCGGGCGCGTGGGACGTGTGGTTCTGACCGGTCGGCCTACGCGCGCGAGTCCGAGCGGGGCATGGAGCGGTACGTGCGCTCCTCGAGGGAGAGGCGACGCACGTGCTCCATGGAGATGTCGCTCAGCTCCTTGTGGAGCTTGGGCGAGCTCGGGCGCTTCAGGTCGGCGCCGAAGTCGATGGGCTCGCCGAACACCGCGATGACGCGCTCGCCGCGGCCGTTGAAGTTGTCGCGGATCTGCTGGATGAAGCCGTTGCCCAGCCCGTTGATGAAGACGGGCACGACCTTGGCGTTCGGGCACTCGTGGAGGATGCGCCCGACGCCACGCTGCGCAGGGAGGAAGTCGTACGGGTCGCCCTGGTTGCGCTTGCCCTCGGGGTGCATCCCCAGGAACACGCCACCGCGCCCGAGCAGGCGGATGGTCTCGTCGAGGCTCGCGATGTTCAGCGCCGCGCGGGAGCGCTCGCGGAAGATCGGCGGGTACATGGCGAAGGCGCTCATCACGCCGTTGACGAAGAGGCCCGCGGGCGAGTCGTAGAAGAACTTCGAGCGCACGGGGAACACCAGGCGCTTCTTCATGTTCAGCCGCTTGATGAGCAGGGCCGAGAGCACGTACATGTCGAAGAAGCTGCGGTGGTTCGAGACCAGGATGACGCTGTCTTTGGGGGTGAGCCGCGGGAAGCGATCGATCCCGTAGACCTCCGTGAGGTTGCGCGTGGTGAACTCCACCCAGCTGGCGCCGAGGATGCGCTGGTGGGCGGAGGCGAGGTCGCTCATCCACGCGCGCTCGAACGTACGCCGCACGAAGCGGATCTGCGCGCGCTCGACGGCCGTGAGCGAGCGCTCGCCGAGCGCGAGGAGATCGCGGTACGGGGGCCTGCTGGGCTCGGCGGAGGCGGGGAAACGGTTCGGCGCTTCGGAGGTCACGGCGAATAAAGAGCCCATTCCGGCCCTCGAGGCAAGTCGGTTTCGGTCGCAAAAGTCTCCGAGGGGTCTCCCGCGACCGGGCACGTGCGCGCTCCAAATCGAGGGTCGGGGAGCGTGCTCGCCGACCTAGCTGAGCTTCCGGAGGTACTGGTAGTGCTCCTCGCCGAGCTCCGCCGCGGTGACGCCGCCGCCCATCACGCCGGGGCGCACGTAGATCGCGTCGGACGAGACGGTCGCGAAATTCAGCGTGGGCAGCACCGCGAGCAGCCGGCCGAAGGTCTGCCGTGTCCACTCGGTGCCCTCGGGCATCGCGCAGGCCGCGCACATGGCGCGATCCGCCGCCTTGCCGTGCGCCATGAGCAGCAGGATCGTGACGAACATCTGGAGGGAGCCGGAGCGGTACGGATCCGGCGCGGGCGCCTCGCGGGCGTCGGCCTCGGTGCCCTGGCACCACTGGTCCCACTCGGCCTTGGCGACGTCGTTGTCCTCGAAGTAGTCCCACACGCCGAGCTGAAAGCCGCCGACGTGCGCGTGGAGGAGGCGGACGATGTGCGCGTAGGCGTCGTTCTTGGCCGAGAACGAGCTGTGGTCCGGCATCTGGCGCACGGCCTGGACGAGGTCCGCGCGGAGCGAGTCCGCGGCGGGCAGCGGCAGGAAGACCTGCAGGGCGAACAGCGAGACCTTCACGAGCCGCTCCCCCAGCCGCCGCGCCCCCAGGAGCCGGAGCTGGAGTAGCCCGTAGGGCGCCCGGTCGACGACGACTTGTACACGGTCACTCTCCCGAACGAGGTCGGCCTCGAGCGCGTGGCGCCCGAGCGCGAGAACGGTGTGCTCCGCGTCGTGGGCACGTACGGCGGGCGGGCTGGAAGGAAGCTCGGGCGCACCGCGCGTGCGCGCGGCGTGCCCCACCCGTACGTGTTCCAGAACCAGTAGTGCGTGCCCCTCGAGCCGCCGTAGTAGACGTTCGGGTTGGTCTCGTAGCTGCCGGAGGCCCCGCGGGGGCCGAGGGCGACCGCGGGCTGCTTCCCGCTCGGATCCGCGGAGAAATCGGCGGCGCCTACCATGCGGAGCTCGACGCCTTCCTTCTTGTACTCGACGAAATCATCATTGAGATCATCGGGTTCGGCGTCACCCTGGGCGGTCACGTAGAGGAGCTGCTGCACGCCGAGCGCGAGCAGCGCCTGCGCCGAGGGCAGCGCCGCGAGGTAACGGTTGTCGAAGCGGTCGGACTCGTCGTCGTAGGGCGCGAAGCGCGCGCGGTCGAGCACGAAGACCGGCGGCGCGTCGGACGCGCGGGTGGCCGCGAGCTTCTCGAAGAGCGCCGCGTAGTAGAGCGTCGCGCCGAGGGTGAGGTGCGAGGGCACGACGCCGCGCGGGTGGGGCCAGCCGTCGAACGCGAACACGGGATCGAACAGCGACGCGAGGCCCGCCGCGAACGCGACGGCGAGGGGCCCGGGGAGGTCGACGATCACGGCCTTGCCCGCGACCTTGGCGCGCGTCTCCGGCGAGGGCGCGCGCGGCTCCGCCGTGGGGACCGGCGCGAGGAGCGGGGGCGCGCCCGCGTCGCCCGCGC
>CAZHGG010000045.1:0-14663 GCA_964531755.1 uncultured Polyangiaceae bacterium | reverse complement strand
GCGTCGCGCTCGCGCTCGCGGGGCTCGTCGTCGCGCTCTCCGGGTGCAGGCCGCAAGAGGGCAAGAGCTGCCGCACGGAGGCGCGCGAGACGTGCACGGGCAAGACCGGGGCCCTCGTCTGCCACGACGGCAAGTGGGAGGCCATGACGTGCCGGGGCCCCGCGGGCTGCCAGAAGGTCGGCAGTGACGCGCAGTGCGATCAATCGGTCGCCTCCGAGAACGACGTGTGCAACCTCCCCGACGACGTCGTGTGCGCGCCGGACGCGCGCGGCATGCTCGAGTGCAAGGGTCACCGATGGGTGCGCACGGCGAGCTGCCTCGGCGCCGGGGGCTGCGCCCTCGCGGGCAAGAAGGTGAAGTGCGACAACAGCGTCGCCGCCCTGGGCGAGGCCTGCTCGACGCCGAAGGACTACGCGTGCTCCGCCGACCACAAGGTCGAGCTCGTCTGCAAGGAGGGCAAGTTCGCCGTGTCGTCCACCTGCCGCGGCCCGAAGGGCTGCGCCGTGGTCGAGGGCGGCCCGAGCGACTCCCAGGGGCGGCGCATCATGTGCGACGACACGCGCGCGCAGCTGAACGACCCGTGCAACAAGGCGCAGAGCTACACCTGCGACATGGACGGCAAGGCGATCTACGTGTGCCACTCCGGCCACTATGTGCTCGACGAGGCGTGCAAGGGCCGCCTCAACTGCCGCGTGCTCGGCACGAAGGTGGGCTGCTTCTAGCTATCCACGGGCGCACGCGCCGCGTGTACGCTCGGGGCATGAACAGTCTCCGACGAGCGGAGTGTCCATGCCACCCAACCAAAGGGAGGACGGCATGAAGCTCACGGCCATCGAAGGGAACCACCAGCGCCTCGACGGCGGGGCGATGTTCGGCAACTGCCCGAAGAGCATGTGGGAGCGCTGGGCCCCGCCCGACGAGAAGAACCGCATCGATCTCGCGTGCCGCGGCCTGCTCGTCACGGAGCCCTCGGGCCGCCACGTGCTCCTCGAGACGGGCATCGGCACGTTCTTCCCGCCGAAGCTCCGCGAGCGCTACGGCGTCGAGGGCACCGAGCACGCGCTCCTCGGCTCGCTCGCCGCTGCGGGGCTCCGCCCGGAGGACGTCGACGTCATCGTCCTGTCGCACCTGCACTTCGATCACGCTGGCGGCGCGCTGGCGCCCTACGAAGAGGGGCTGCCGCACCGCCTCGCGTTCCCTCGCGCGGCGTACGTGGTCTCCGAGGGCGCGTGGGCGCGCGCGAAGCGGCCGCACGCGCGCGACAAAGCCTCCTACATTCCCGAGCTCACGGCCTTGCTCGAGGAGACGGGGCGGCTCGAGCTCGTGAGCGGGCCGGCGTCGGCGACGTTGGGTGCAGGATACACGTTTACGTACTCGGAAGGGCACACGCCGGGGCTGATGCTGACGCGGGTCGAGGGCGGGGCGCGCCCCGTCACGTTCCTGGGCGATCTCGTCCCGGGCGCGGCCTGGGTGCACCTGCCCATCACCATGGGCTACGACCGCTACCCCGAGCTGCTCATCGACGAGAAGGAGCGCGAACTCGGCCGCATCCTCGCGGAGGACGGCCTCGCGTTCTACACGCACGACCCCGCCTTCGCCGTGAGCGGGCTCTCGCGCGACGAGCGCGGCAAGTTCTCCCCGAAGGACCCGCGCGCGGTGCTCGACTGACGCGACGGCGACGCGCGTGGGCGCCTCGCTACGGCTGCCCCTTGATGCGCGTGTAGATGAAGATGACGAAGATCGTGGCCGTGGCCGCGACGGACACCCACGTCCAGTCCTTCTGCGTCATCTTCACCTCCCAGTGCGGGGCGGTGCGCTTGACCGCGCCGTAGTAGGCGCCGCAGAAGCCGTAGTAGACGAACATCATCGGGTGGTAGGTGAACGACAAGAAGAAGATGCCCACGAGGATGCCCGCGAACGACGTGATGAGCGCCACCGAGAACGGGTAGAGGCGCGGATCCATGCCCCACGGCGGGCGGAACGCCACCTCCCACGGGATCTTCACGCTGGACCACACGAGGGCGAACCACAGGATGATGCCCGGGAGCCCGAGCTCGGCCGCGGAGAGCAGGTACGAGTTGTGGGCCGTGATGAAGTAGTTCTCGATGAACTGGTTGTGCCCCAGGCCGAAGATGGGGCTCGCCTTGAAGAAGTCCGCGCCGTCGTAGAGCGCGCCGAGGCGCTCGAGCGACGAGGCCTCGGCGTCTTCGCCCGAGCGGCCGCCGAGCAGGAGCACGGGCGAGCCGGAGATGCCGGCGACCACGAGCCCCTTGAGCCCGTATTTTCGAAGGAAGTACACGCCGAAGATGGCGAGCAGCACGAGGATGCCGCCTCGTGACCCCGTGAGTATGACGCAGTAGAAGACGACCCCCAGCGCCACCGCGATCATGAGGTTCTTCGCCTTGGTCTGCATCACGCTGTAGAGCGCGAACATGAACGTGAGCCCGGCGCCGATGAACACCGACAGCTCGTTCGGATCGGAGAGGGTGCCGCGCCAGCGCGCGCGGCCGTTCGCGACGCTGAACGTGCCGAAGAGGCCGGGCCGCTCGCACTCGTAGTCGTCCTTCGGGTCGCGGTCCTCGCGGCACTGGTAGCTGTCGAGGCAGTCGCGGCCGTCGGGCTCGCCCTTCGACTTGTCGTGGGCCTCGGAGCGATCCTCGCCCTCCGAGATCTTGATGCACTGAAACTCGTTGCGCCCCTGGTAGATGCCCGCGCCGCCGAGGGTCAGCGACACGAAGAGCATGGCGGTGCCGAGGCCCTTGTAGCGCTCGTAGGTGCGGGCCGCGTAGCAGACGATCGCGAAGTAGATGACGGGGAAGAACAGCGTGACCGTCATGCCGGCGATCGGCTCGAAGCCGACCTTCACGATGGTGCAGATGACGTTCCAGGCGACGTACATCAGCATGACGGGCCACTGGGGCGTCCCGAGCTTCAGCTTGTTCGTGGCGAGGTCGATGCCGATGCCCAGCGCCCCGAGGCCGATGGCGATGTACAGCAGCTTGAACGGCTCGAGCGCCGGCACGCACTCCTGCGGGCGCACGAACAGGACGATGATGAGGAGCGCGGCTCCGACGACGGACAAGGGTTCAGCTCACGGGGTGGAGGGCTCGGGGGCGAGCCCGAGGGTGGGGTCTGTGGGCGCGAGGCGCTCGGGCTCGGCCGGCCAGTCCGGCGAGAGCGTGTACTTCACGAGCCCGACGCCGAAGCCTATCCCGTGTGAGACGTGGACGACCGGAAACATCGCCCACACCAGCGGCACGCCGAGCGGGCCGAGGGCGCGCCCCACGCGGACGGCCTCGGCCCCGGTCGCGAGCGCGTACGCCGCGAACGCGAGCGGCGTGAAGGGCTGGAACGGCGAGGTGAGCAGCATCGCGGCGCCGGAGAGGGTGACGAGGAAGGGGATCGCCGGCCGGATCGACAGGAATTTCCCACGTTTGAGGAGGGTGCGGGCGCGGCCTTGGCCGTACTTGTAGTACTGCTTGGCGAGGGCCTGGAAGCTGCCGCGCGGGAAGTAGTGCACCACGATGTCCTTCGACAGGTACACCTTCCCGCCCCCCTCGATGATGCGCTGGTTCAGCTCCGCGTCCTCGTTGGTGACGGCCTTCGGGTCGTACATGCCCATCTTCTCGAACACGCGCCGGCGAAAGGCGCCGAGGAACACCGTGTCGACGAAGCCCTCGCTCTCCGGCGAGCGGTACTTCGCGCCGCCGACGCCGAGCGGGCTGTCGAGGGCCGCGCAGAGCGCGCGCTGGAAGAGGCTCTTCGCCCGGGCCCGCTGCGCCCCGCCCACGTTGTCGGCGCCGCTCTCGGCGAGCACCCGCACGCACTGCGAGACGTAGTCGTGGGCGTACTCGCAGTGCACGTCCATGCGCACGAGGATCTCGCCGCGCGCCACCGCCAGCACGGCGTTGATCCCGGCCGACTGGATGCGCGCGGGGTTGTCGATGACGCGGATGCGGTCGTCCTCCGCGGCGAGGCGGGCGAGGATCTCGCGCGTGGCGTCCATGCTCATGCCGTCGGCCACCACGAGCTCGAGACGGTCCCTCGGGTAATCCTGCGAAAGTACAGTCCTAATGCAGGACTCGATGTACGCCTCCTCGTTGAGGCAGGGCATGGCGATGGTCACGAAGGGCTGCATCATTCCGTTTTCCTTCCGACGACGAGCTTTGCCGCTTCCCGGAGGCGGCAGGAAGTATGATACGAGGAAACCATGCGTCTCGTCTCACTTGCCATCCTCGTGGGGGCTCTCGCGCTCGGCGGCTGCAGCAGCACCCGGACCTACAACTGGGCAGCCGAGCGCGCGGCCGGCTACAAAATCGGACCGGGCGACGTCGTCCGCATCAGCGTGTGGAAGCACGACGAGATGAGCCAGCAGGTCACTGTCCGGCCCGACGGCGCGATCTCGCTCCCGCTCATCGGCGACATCATGGCCGAGGGCAAGAACGTCGACGAGGTCGCGGCCGACATCGGCAAGCGCGTCACGAAGTACTTCGCCGACCAGCCGCCCATCACGGTGCAGGTGGCCGAGGTGCGCTCCTACAAGATCTACGTCGTGGGCGAGGTGCAGCGCGGCGGCGAGTTCACCCCGAACCACCAGGTCACGGTGGTGCAGGGCCTCGCGCTCGCCGGCGGCTTCACGCGGCTCGCCGCGCCCGACGAGATCGTGATCGTGCGCCGCGACGCCCGCGGCGAGCGCCGCATCCCGTTCAGCTACGGCGCCGTCGTGAAGGAGAACCAGCTCCAGCAGAACCTCATGCTGCAGTCCGGCGACACGGTCATCGTCCCGTAGCAGGGCGCGGGCCTCGCTTCGGCTGCAGCCACTCGCAAAGGGGCGCCGCGCCCTCCACGGCCGGCCCCGTAAGCCCGCAAGCCCCGGAACCTGCGCTCGATGTTCGATCTATTCCGCTCCCCCAGGCGTGTCCTCGTCTTCCTCTTCGAGTTCGTGCTCGTGGGGCTGCTGGTGGTCGCCGCGGGCGTCATCCGGCTCGGCGTGCACGACGGCCTCAGCTACGGCAACGTCGTCAAGCGCGCGATCGTGTTCGCGATCATCCTGCAGGGCGTCCTCTACTACGCCGGGTTCTTCGACCCGCAGTTCGTGCGTCAGCCGCAGCAGGCGTTCTCGAAGGTGTTGAAGGCGCTCGCGCTCTCGACGCTCGTGAACGTGCTCGTCTACTACTTCCTGCCGCGCTTCGAGATCGGCCGCGGCATCTACCTCTCGTCCGTCGCGCTCGTCGCCGTCGTGCTCCCCGGGTGGCGCATCCTCTACGACTCGCTCACCGACAGCGCGGGCTTCCGGCGAAAGACCCTCATCGTGGGCGTCGGCGGCCTCGCCAAGGAGATCGCCGTCCTCATCCGCGACAACCCCAGCACCGGCCTCGAGCTCGTCGGCATGCTCGGCCGCGACCGCGCGGCGATCGACGAGGAGCAGGCGGTCATCGGCACCTACGGCGAGCTCGCCGAGGTGGTCACGCGCGAGGGGGTCGATCTCGTGCTCGTCGCCTACCCCGCCCGGCGCGGCACGCTCCCGGTCGAGCAGCTCCTCGAGATCAAGTTCCGCGGCATCGAGGTCGAGGAGGGCGTCGACTTCTACGAGGCCATGACGGGCAAGATTTACGTGCGCGAGCTCAAGCCGAGCCAGCTCATCTTCGCCCACGGATTCACCGCGCGGGTCACCACGCGGCGGCTCAAGCGCATCCTCGACCTCATCTGCGCGGTGCTCGGCCTCATCCTCGCCGCGCCGATCATGGCGCTCACCACCATCCTGATCCGCCTCGAGTCGAAAGGTCCGATCTTTTACAAGCAGGTGCGCGCAGGCGAGTTCGGCAAGCTCTTCACGATCATCAAGTTCCGCAGCATGCGCACCGACGCCGAGAAGCACGGGGCGCAGTTCGCCAAGCAGAACGACGACCGCATCACGAAGGTAGGCGCCTTCATCCGCAAGACGCGCATCGACGAGCTGCCGCAGCTGTGGAACGTGCTGAAGGGCGAGATGAGCATGGTGGGCCCGCGCCCGGAGCGGCCCGTGTTCATCGAGCAGCTCGAGCAACAGGTCCCCTACTTCAAGCAGCGGCTCTACGTGAAGCCTGGCGTCACCGGGCACGCGCAGGTGCGCTGCGAGTACGGGGCCTCGGCGGAGGACATGCTCCAGAAGCTCGAGTACGACCTCTATTACATCAAGTCGTACTCGGTGCTCTTCGACCTCTCGGTCATGCTCGACACGGTGAAGGTCGTGCTGTTCCGGATCGGCGCGCGCTAGGCCCCGCGAGGCCGCGCGGGGTCGCTCGGACCCGCGGCTCGTCGGCGCCGGGCTCCGCGCGTTCGATCGCTTCATGCGGCCAGGTTTCCAGGGGAAAGAGCGCGTAGTAGGCTCGGCCGCGTGGTGACCGCGCTGTCCGTGCCTTTCCCCGACGCGCTCGAGCTGCTTGCGCGCTCTCCGGCGCTCTCGGCGGCGCCGCCCGAGGTGCTCGAGCGCCTCGTGCTGGGGACCTGGCGCGTAGTGCCCGCGGACGAACTTCTCTTCCGGCGGGGCGACGAGGCGCACGCCGCGTACGTGCTGGTCGCCGGCAGGCTCGACGTGCTCGATCCGTCGCGGCCCGAGGGAGAGGGCGAGCGGGCCATCGCTCACGTCACCCACGGCGAGATGCTGGGCGAGCTGTCCCTCCTCGTGGATGGGGTGCGCACCGCGACGGTGCGGGCCCGCCGCGACAGCGTGTTGCTCGAGATCCCCCGTGCGCTCTTCTCCGAGCTCTCGCTCGGCCACCCCGAGTTCACCCTGGCGATGGCGTCGCGCATCGCTCGGCACCTGGCCGACGCGAACAGCTCGCGCGCCGCAGGCTCGGCCCGGGCGTCGCATGGTAAGGTCGCGGCCCTGGCGCCGATCGATCCGGGGCTCGACGTCGAGGGGTTCGCGCGGGATCTCTCCTCGGCGCTCTCGGCGCGGGCCACTGTCCGGGAGGTCTGCGCCAGGGAGGCGCGCGACGCGCTCGGCCCCGAGGCCCTCGACGCCCCTGCCGGCTCGGCGGGCGGCATGAGGCTCCTGCGGTGGCTGCTCGAAGCCGAGGACTCGTGTCAGGTGCTGCTCCTGCGCGCCGATCACGAGCTGACCGAGTGGACGCGCTGCTGCCTGCGCCAGGCCGACGTCGTGCTCCTGGCGTCGCGCGGCGGCGCGCCCCCGCCTCGCAACGCGCTCGCGGACAAGTTGAGAGCGCACACGGGGGTGCTCGCCGATCGACGCGAGCTCGTCCTCGTCCACCCGCCAGGGGGGCCGCCGCCCCGCGGGACCGCTCAGCTCCTCGACGCCTTCCCGGTCTCGGCCCACCACCACGTGAGGGCGGGCCGGGGAGCCGATTTCCAGCGGCTCGCTCGCCGGCTTTCGTCGAGCGGCTTCGCGCTGTCGCTCTCGGGGGGGGCCGCGAGGGGGGTGGCGCACCTGGGCGTGTTCCGTGCCTTGGCCGCGCGAGGCGTGCCGGTCGACCACGTCTCGGGCACGAGCATGGGGGCGCTCTTCGGGGCATTTCTGGCCGCCGAGCGCTCGCTCGACGACATCGACAGGGCGGCCCGCGCCTTCTCGAGGAGCTGGTTTCTCGACCCCACCTTGCCCGTCCTGTCGGCGCTGTCCGGCCGCCACCTCGACGGCTTTCTCCACGAGCACTTCGGCGACCGAGCGGTCGAGGATCTGTGGCTGCCCTACGTGGCCGTCGCGAGCCGCCTCGACAACGCCTGTCCGTTCGTCTTGCGCCGCGGTCCCGTCGCCGCGGCGGTGCGCTGCAGCGCCTCGGTCCCCGGCCTGTATGCGCCCGTGATGCGCGACGGCACACTGCTGGTCGACGGGCTGTTCAGCGAGAACCTCCCCGCCCGCCGCGCGCGCGAGGAGGTCGAAGGCTACACGCTCGCGGTGAACGTCATCCCTCCCCCGGCCTCGTCGCTCTGGTCCTCGCTCGCGTCCACCCCCTCGTCCCTGCGGAGGGCTTGGTCGCTGCTCCGGCCAGGGGCCGAGACCCGAGTGCCTCCGATGTTCGAGCTCATCATGCAGAGCTTCTTCTTGCCCACGGTGCGCGACGCCAGGGCGCTCGCGCACGAGGTCGACTGCTACATCGAGCCTGCCATCGGGCACGTGAGCTTCCTCGACGGCTGGGCCGTGGAGGAATGCGTCCGCCTCGGTGAGGCCGCCGCGCTGGCCGCGATCGACGCCTGGCAGGCCCGCTCGGCCGAGGTCTCCTCGCACTTCACCCCTCGCACATCCACCCCACGATGACGTCCGCCGAGGCCGTTCGCTACGCCTACCTCGCGGCGATGAAGCGCTGGCACCGCCACTCGATCGACGGGCTCGAGCGGCTGACGGCGCCGGGGCCAAAGCTGGTGGTCGCCTACCACGGAAGGGGCATCCCGCTCGATCTGGCGCTGGTGGGCGAGGAGATCCGCAAGCGGTCCGGTTACTTGCCGCGCAACGCGGTGCACGCGGGGCTCTGGGCGATCCCGAAGGCCCGTCCGCTGCTCGAGGCGGCGGGGTGTGTCCCGGGCGATGGGCCCGAGCTACGCGCCGCGCTCGGACGAGGAGAGGTCGTGTTCATCGCTCCGGGGGGCACGCACGAGGGACTCCGTACCTTCCGCGAGCGCTACCGCGTCGACTGGGGCAAGAGGCGGGGCTACCTGCGCCTGGCCCAGGAGCTCGGGGTACCGCTGATCCCGCTGGCCACCGCCGGCGTAGACGATCGCTTCATCGGGCTGAACGACGGGCATGCGCTCGGCAAGGCGCTCGGCTTGCCCGCCCGCTGGCCCTTCTGGCTGGCCCTCGGCCCCTTCGGACTCTACCCGTTCACAGCCGATTTTCCCGTGAGGTTCCACACCGCCGTGGGCACACCGATCGATCTCTCTTCTCTGCCAAGCATCGACCCCGACTGGCTCGAGCGCGCCCACGCCGCCGTGACGGCCGAGGTGCAGCGCCTCCTCGACCGGGCACGCGCTGAGGTTTCGCCGTGAACGACGCCGATCCAGCCACGATCGAGCGAGTCTTCGGGGCCCTCCGCGCGACGCTTGGTCGCTACCACCGCTACGCTCTGAAGGGCGGAGAGCACATCCCGAAGGAGGGCGGGGCGCTCGGGCTCATCTCCCACGGGATCGCCACCTACGACCTGTTCCTGGCCGCCCACGCCGTGCTGCGGGAGACCGGCAGGCCGGTGAGGATGCTCGGGGACGCGGTCTGGTTCCGCGTCCCTGGCGCGAGCCAGACGCTCGAGCGTCTGGGCATGGTCAACACGCGCCCCGACCTCGCCCGGCGCCTGCTCGACGGTGGGAACTTGGTGGCCGTCGCGCCTGGTGGCATGCGTGAGGCCTTGCGCCCCTCGTCCAAGAGCTTCCGCGTCGACTGGGCCGGGCGCCGTGGCTTCGCCCGCCTGGCGCTCGAGGCCCAGAGGCCCGTGGTGTTGCTCGCCTGCCCCTCGGTCGATCGCGTCTTCACCGTCTACGACTCCCGCCTCACCCGCTTCGCCCACCGGCGCTGGGGGCTGCCGCTGCCGCTGCTTCGCGGCCTCGGCCCGACGTTGATCCCCAGACCGGTCCGCCTCACGACTCACATCTCCTCGTCGCTGCTGCCCCCCGCGATCGCCGGGCCGAGGGCCACGGACGAGGAGGTCGAGTCGTTCCGCAGCGAGCTCGAGGGCCGGATGAACGGGTTCCTCGCGAAGGTGTGCGCCGAAGAGGGGCTCGAGGCCCGCTCAGGGCAGCGGCATGCGGGGTAACTTCCCCGAAGGGTGCCAGTGCAAGCTCGCTCCTTTTCGGAGGAGGGCCGCCGCCTCGCGGTAGATCCAGAGCGCGACGTCGATGGGCATGCGCGGGAAGCGCCTGACCATGCGGCGGACCTCCTCGCGGCTCCAGGGCGTGCGCGAGAGCTCCAGCCCCGTCTCGAGGCAGATCGCCCCGTCGCTCCGGACCTGGTCGATGTGGACCGAGAGCTTCGCGCCGGGCCGGGTGGTCCGGAACGCGTAGCCGCCCGAGACGGGCAAGAAGGGCGAGACGTGCATGTCCTTGGCGTGGTGAGCCACCCCCTCCTCATCGAAGGGGGATGGAGTCCCCTCCCCTACCCAGTACGGGCGCCTCTCCCCGAAGTGGTTGCTCACCTCCACGCAGCACGTGACGGGGCGACCGCCGCGATCGCAGCAGAAGAAGATCGACGCGGGGTTGAAGCAGTAGCCGAGCTGCCGGAGGTGTGTGAGCAGGAACACCGGCCCCTCGGGCATCGTCACGCCCCGGCGACCGGCGTCCTCCGCCAGGCGCTCCCGGAGCGACCGGCGAGGGTCACCGAGGTGATCGCGCTCGTCGAAGCTGACCAGGCCGGGGGCGTTGTAGCGGACCACGCCGCTCGCAGCGCAGAGTTCGGGCAAGCGGTCGATGTCGAGGAAGGCAAAAAAGAGACGGTACGAGAAGGCATGCCCGGGTCCGTCCGCCCTCCGGTGAAAGAGCCTACCCTCGTACAGGCACGGGACGAGCGGGTCGGGAACCTCATCGGTCTCCGATCGAGCGGCGAGCATGGAGCGAACGATAATCGAGACCACCCCCAGGCGTGAATCCGCCACCTCCCCCAGCGCGTTCCAACCCGGGAGCACTCTCCGCAGGTGTTCTTTTGCGTGCGAAATATTAACGTACGCAGCGCCGTGAGCACCTCGCACCACTACAAATCCAACCTCCGGGACACCTTCTTCAACCTCTTCGAGTTCCTCGACATCGGAGAGACGAGCCTGGGCAAGGGACCGTTCTCGCCCATGGACGCGGACACGGCGCGCGCCAGCCTGAAGAGCCTCGAACGGCTGGCGACGCAGGAGATCGCGCCGAGCTTCGCCCCCACGGACCGGGAAGTCCCGCAGCTCGACGGCGAGGGCAACGTCACGTTGCCGGATGCGCTGAAGCGGGCCATCGCGTGCTGGTACGACGGGGACTGGCACCGCATGGGCTTGCCGGAGCACATGGGGGGGTTCGGGGCGCCGCCGACGGTCTTCTGGTCGGGCTTCGAGCTGCTCGCGGGGGCGAACGGGGCGGTGAGCTTCTACACCTTCGGCTCGGTCATCGTGCGCGTCGTCGACGCGCTGGGCACCGAGGGGCAGAAGAAGCGCTTCGTTCCGAGGATGGTCGACGAGCAGTGGGGCGGCGCCATGGTCCTCACGGAGCCCGAAGCCGGGAGCGACGTCGGTGCCGCGCGGGCGAAGGCGGTGCAGGCGGCGGACGGCCACTGGCACATCACGGGCACCAAGCGCTTCATCACCAACGGCGACTACGACGTCCCGCAGAACATCCTGCACCTCGTGCTCGCCCGCCCCGAGGGCGCGGGCGCTGGCACCAAGGGGCTCAGCATGTTCCTCGTGCCCAAGTTCTGGGTCGAGGAGGACGGCTCCGTGGGCGCTCGCAACGGCTGGACCGTGACCAAGCTGGAGAAGAAGATGGGGCTCAAGGCGTCCGTCACCTGCGAGGTCGAGTACGGCGGCGACGTGCCCGCGAGGGGGCTCCTGGTGGGCGACGCTCACGACGGCATCCGCCAGATGTTCATGGTCATCGAGCAGGCCCGCATGGCGGTCGGCGTCAAGAGCATGGCGACGCTCTCGACGGGGTACCTCAACGCGCTCGCCTACGCGAAGGAGCGCGTGCAGGGCGCAGACCTGCCCCAAGCCGCGAACAAGATGGCTCCTCGCGTCACCATCCTCCACCACGCGGACGTGCGCCGGATGATGATGCTCCAGAAGTCCCACGCCGAGGGCATGCGTGCCCTCGTGCTCTTCACCGCTCACATCCAAGATCAGGTCGCGCTGCTGGGAGGGCACGGCGCGAAGGAGGCCGCCGGCCTCGACGCCCTGAACGACCTGCTGTTGCCGCTGGTGAAGGGGTACAACTCCGAGAAAGCCCAGGAGCTGCTCTCGATCAGCCTCCAGTGCTTCGGCGGCTCCGGCTACGTGACGGACTTCCCCATCGAGCAGTACATGCGTGATCAGCGCATCGACACGCTCTACGAGGGCACCACGCACATCCAGGCCCTCGACCTCTTCTTCCGCAAGGTCGCCCGCGACGGCGGGCAGACGCTCCAGGGGCTGATGGGTCGGGTGCGGAAGACCCTCGAGACCGGCGAGGGGGGCGACCCCCTGAAGGATGCGCGCGCCCAGCTCGGGAAGTCCCTCGGCGACGTCGAGGGGATCTTCATGAACCTCGCCGGGCGCGTCGGCGAGTCGGTCCACCACGTCGGCCTCAACGCCAACCGCGTCCTGGCGACCCTGGCGGAGCTCGTCATCGGCTGGCTCCTCATCCGCCACGCCGCCCTCGCCGTCGAGAAGCTGCCGGGGGCCGAGGGAGACGACGTCGCGTTCTACAAGGGCAAGCTCGCCTCGGCGCAGTTCTTCGCGAAGAACGTGCTCCCGGCCTCGGCGCTGACCCGCACGCTCGTGGAGGCCTCGACCCTCGACCTCATGGAGCTGGAAGAGGACGTCTTCGGCCCATGAGCGGCGTGCGCGCCCGAAGCAGCGCGAGTCAGCGCTGAGGCAGCGGAACCGGCAGTCATGAGCTGCGCTGCGGCGAGCAGCGTGAGCGCGGATCGTCGAAAAAGGCAGGACGGCTCGCGCACACGCGCAGGCGAACATTCGATACGACCACGCGCCCAACCGACATGGGCATGGGCTTGTGTAGCGCACCTCGGGCGCGGCACGAGCGCTTCGAGAGCAGCACTGTATTGGCGTGGTGCGTCTGGTAGAACGAACGGCATGCCCACCCTGCCCGAGCGTCTTCTTACGGTATTTGCGACGTATCATCTTCGCGGAGACAAAGTGCTCGACGACATCGATGCGCTCTATGCGCCCGAGATGCGCTTCGTCGATCCACTCAACGACGTCCAAGGACGCGATCGGTTCAAGCGCATCACGAAGAACCTCAATGCTCGGCTCCGAGAAATGCGCTTCGACGACCTCGAGCTCGTCGGAGACCAACCTCACTTCATGCTGTCGTGGAACTGCACGATGACGTCACGCTTGGGATTGACGATTCGGACGCGCGGCGTGACGGAATTTCGCTCCGACGAGGGGCTGGTGACGTTTCATCAAGACCATTGGGACATGCTCGGCGCAGCCGCTGGAAGCATTCCCGGTGTTGGAATGATCTATGGGCGGATCACGTCGAGGCTGTTCGGCGACTGACGCGAATCCTTGTCGCGATTGCGGGCGTCTGCCCTGGGCCGACTTCAGCCCGGGGTGACGGCGCGGCGGCGGCGCGCGAGGACCGCGGCGGCCGCGAGGGCGAGCCCGGCCAGGGCCGCGGGGGAGCCGGCGGGAGCGCCGGTCGAGGAGCACCCGCCCGAGTCTTGCACGACGAGCGTCTGCGGCGCCGGCCGGGAGGCGCCGGGGCCGGCGTCGCTCGAGGACGCGGGACCGCCGTCGGCCGAGGCGCTCCCACCCGCGTCGACGTCGGGAGGCGGCGGGCCCGCCTCGGGCACGGGCGCCTTCGAGTCTTCGGAGCACGCGCCCGGCAAGACGCCGACGGCGATCCACGCGCATTCGACCACCGCGACCTCGGCAGCGCTGAACTTGAGCGCCTGCGCCGCGGTCTTCGAGGCGGTGGCCGCCGCCTTGAAATCAGATGTAGACATCAAGTACTTGGTCTCGAGCTCGTACCAGAGCAGCTCGGCCTTCTCCCACCCGAGCTTCCCGCCCACAACCACCTTCGAATACGGGTTTTGGCCGCCCATCGTCATGAGGAACGCGGCGTTGTTCGGGATACCGGAGTTGATGTGCACGCCGCCGTTGTCTTGCTGCGTGTTGACGAACTCCTTCATGTGCGAGGGCTGCCCCTTCGCCCTGGGGTTCGAGAGATCGCGGATGGCGCCGGACGCGCCGATGGCCTCGCCGGTGAGCCAGTTGTTGCGGTCGTCGGCCTTGTAGGTGTGCTCGATGAAGGACGAGAAGATGTCCGAGATGGCCTCGTTCAGCGCGCCAGGCTGGCCCTGGTACACGAGCTTCGAGGTGCTCGTCGTGATGCCGTGCGTGAACTCGTGGGCCACCACGTCGAGCCCGGCCGACAGCGGCTTGAAGCGCGTCGCGCCGTCGCCGTAGGCCATCTGGGTGCCGTCCCAGAAGGCGTTCTCGTAGTTGTTCCCGAAGTGCGCCGTCGACACCATGGCGGCGT
Organism: uncultured Polyangiaceae bacterium; assembly: GCA_964531755.1. Taxonomy (GTDB): domain Bacteria; phylum Myxococcota_A; class Polyangia; order Polyangiales; family Polyangiaceae; genus JAAFHV01. The sequence continues at coordinate 515 of CAZHGG010000045.1, read as the reverse complement.
TGCGCCCGTCGATGCCCGACCGGTTGAACTTGGTCTTGTAATAGTCGTAGACGAAGCCCGCGAAGAAGTGCGCGTCCACCGCGGCGCCCTTGCCGCGCGCGACCGTGTTGTCCCACGCGTTGACGGAGGTCGACGCGACCAGCGAGCCCGGCAGCGACTGCGTGTTGGCCGCGGTGTAGGTGCGGATCTCCGCGGGGCGGGTCTTGTCGACCAGGGTGAACGAGGTGCCGCTCTGGGTGACCTCGAAGGTCTTCATGTCGCCCAGCACGCCGGGGCTCGTCGCCTTGACGGTCTCGAGGTCGTCGAAGGCCTTGAGCACGGCGCCGGTCGCGGCGTCGAGCGTGACGTCGAGCACCGCCGCGGTGGTCGCGCCCACGGCACGCGCGACGTGGTGCCACGCGAGCCGAGCCGGCCCGCTCGAGGGCGCGAACACGACGAGCTCGGGCGCACCGGCGGGGCGCAGCTCGGCGCGCGTGACCTCGGGCACCCGCGCGAGCAGCTCCGCTTCGGCCCGC
>CAZHGG010000044.1:0-14777 GCA_964531755.1 uncultured Polyangiaceae bacterium | reverse complement strand
TGCCCGCCGTACGCCGGCGCCGTCCCAGCCCGAGCCGCGGCGCGCCAGCTCGTGGACGGCCGGCACACCGGGCCCGTAGGCCGCGTCGCGTTCTCCCCCAGCGGCAGGGCCCTCGCGAGCGCGTCGAGCGATGGCAGCGTGCGCGTGTGGGACGTCGCGCACGGCGGGGCGCTGCGCGTGTTCCCGCAGCTCGCCCCCAATAGCCTCGCCTCGTGGGACGGCGAGGGCCGCCTCGTCGTGACGCGCGGGGCGTGGCCGCTGGTGGAGGACGTCGCCCACGATCGCGTGGTCGGGCCGGTGAGCGACGCCGGCAACAGCGGCGCCTTCCAGCCGGCGCCCCCGGGGAGCGGGGCCCGCTGGATCGGCGCCTCGCATCGTACGGTGGCCTTCTACAGCGAAGACGCCAAGGAGCTCTCCCGTTTCGGCGTGTCCAAGAAGGAGGGAAAGGACGACAAGCCCGTCGGTGGGCACGCCGATAGCGTCGTCCTCTCGGCCGACGGGGCTCAGGTCGCGGGCGTCTACGCGAGGCGCGAGATCGTAGTGCGCGACACTCGAAAAGACGCGACCGAGCGCGTCGTGTCGGTCCCCGGCGTCGACTACGTCGAGCGGGTCGCCCTGTCGCCTGACGGCGCCCGCGCGCTCGCGGCCGGCATGAAGGGGAGCTGGTCGTACATGCTCGCCGGCCCGTCCGACGGCAAGGGCCCGCTCGCGCCGCTCCCGTGGCCGGCGAGCGTCGGGCTCCGCATGGCGGACGGGACGAACAACGGCGGAGGACCGCCGGTCACGGGCCTCGCTGTGTCGGCGCGCCGCGCGGCCGCCGCCACGACGGCGGGCGTCTTCGTGTGGGACCTCGAGACCCGCGCGCTCGCGTGGAGCCGCCCGGTGCCGCCGGAGCTCGCCGTGCCGCAGGCGCGCGAGGACTCCCCGTCCGCCGTCGCGTTCTCTCCCGACGGCGCCACCGTCGCCTTCGGCACGAGCGCCGGCCGCGTGCTCGTCCACGACGCGGCGAGCGGGCGCTTCCTCCGTGAGCTCGGGACGAAGGTGCGCTGGCCGACGGACCTCGCCGTGACGCCCAGCGGGGAGCTCTTGGTGGTCGCCACCGACTGGGGCACGCGGCGCTCGCAGGTCACCACCTGGTCGCTCGGCGAGGCGCGCGTGAAGGCGACGCGCGACGCCGCGCCCTTCGCGGCGCTCCAGCCTTCCGAGGCGGGCTTCGCGGCGGTGGGGGTCGATCTCGGCGGCCCGTGCGGCGGCTATGCGCTCCGACCCGAGGGGATCCCCGGGGCGAGACGGGAGCTCTGCGTCCCGGGCACGAACCCGTTCGACGCGGCGAACACGCGCCTCGCGGCGAAGAAGCCCGTCGCGCTCATCTCGATGGGGAGCAACCCGCGCGCCGTCCTCGACCTCCTGACCGGCGCGCTCGTCCGCCTCGAGCGCACCGACACGCCCGGCGTTCTCCTCCAGAGCGCGACGCTCTCCCGCGACGGCGCCTGGGTGGCGGGCTTCACTGCCGCCAAGCTCTTCGTCTGGAGCGCGACCACCGGCAAGATCGCCCTCGAGCGTCCGCTCACCGGTGTCCCGAGCGTGATCGCCCTGGCCGACGACGCGAGGGCCATCGCGCTCGCGTCGCCGACCTATGGAAGCAGCGCGCTCGAGGTGCTCGCGCTGCCCGGCGGCAAGCCCCTCTACAGGGGCGCGCTGGGCGGCGTCGTGGTGACCGCGCTCGCGTTCGGCGCGAGCCACCGTGACCTCTTCGTCGGCGGCTCCGACGCCGTGCGTGGCTCGGTCCTCGTGCTGCGTGACGGCGCGATCGTGGCGAGCTCCGCCGACGACGCGGACCTGCCGTCTCGCCTCGTGGTCGAGCCCGCGCGGGGCGTCGTCGCGACCCTGAGCCAGGACGGCGCCGCGCGGGTGTGGGACCCGAAGACCGCGGCGCTGCGGGCGAAGCTGGTCGAGTTCGCGGACGGCGAGTGGCTCGCCGCCACCCCCGGCGGCGCGTACGCCGGCACGCCGGAGGTCGGAGAGCGCGTCGGCTGGGTCTTCGACGAGCCGCTCGAGCGCCACGGCTTCGAGCAGTTCGCGTCGTACCGAGACGCGGCGCGGGTCGTCGCGCGGCTCCGCGGCGAAGACGCCGCCCCCGTCCTTGCCCCGCCGCGCCCGCCGACGGTCGCGGTGACGTCGGCCCCTCCCACCGGCGCGCCGTTCGCGGGCGCGTCGGCGAAGGTCGCCGTGAAGGTCGCGTCCCCCACGCGCGTGGACGTGGTCCGCCTCTTCCAGGAGGGCCGCCCCGTCGCCGAGCGGGCCGTGTGCGCGCAGTCGGGCGAGGCCACGTTCGAGGTGCCGCTCCTCGGCGGAGAGAACCACCTCTCCGTCGTCGCGTACGACGAGCGCGGCCTCGCCTCGAACGAGGCGGGCGTGGACGTGTTGGCGTCGCGCGCCGACCTGCCGCGGCCCGACGTGTGGGTCGTCGCGGTGGGCGTGAGCCGCTACCGGAACCTCGCCCCGTCGATGCAGCTCGGCGCCGCCCACCATGACGCCGACGCGATCGCTGCGCTCTTCAAGGGCCTCGCCCCGAGCACCTTCGCCCACGCCCACGTCGTGTCTCTGACGAACGAGGTGGCGACGGCGGAGGCCGTCTCGCGCGCGCTGGCCGAGCTCTCGGCGATGAAGCCCAACGACGTGGCGGTCGTGTTCTTCGCGGGCCACGGCGCGAAGCCCCGCGCGACCGAGGACACCCGCTTTCTCCTCGGCGGGATCGAGCTCGAGCCGAGCGGCAGGGCGTTCGTCCCCGCGAGCCTGACTCGGGAGAGCCTCGGCTGGGGCGACATCTCGAAGGCCCTCGCCGCCGCGAAGGGCCGCGTCCTCGTCCTGGCGGACGCGTGCCACTCTGGCCACGTCACCCAGGAGCTCGTCGTCCCCAACGACGCGCTCGCCGCGACGCTCGTTCGCGAGCAGCGCGCGGGCGTGATCGTCTTCGCCGCCTCGAAGGGCGCGCAGGTGAGCCTCGAACCCGGCAACGCGCGGGGGCTCGTGCTCGCGCCGTCCGCGCGGCAGGCCGTGCGCTTCGACGAGGCGGCGCCGCACGGCTTCTTCACGGGGGCCGTGCTGGCCGCGCTCGAGAGCCCCGCCACGGACCGCAACGGCGACGGCGCGATCCAAGCTTCCGAGCTCATCGACGCGGCCTCGCGCAGCGTGGCCATCGCCACCGCCGGGGCGCAGACCCCGTGGATCGCGCGTCGCGAGCTCATCGGGGACTTCACGATCGCGACCGTGGCGCGCTGACCCGCGCGGGCTCGCGCGCGGCGCGACCCGTCTTGTGGCATCGTCTCTCTCTCGATGTCCGGTCGGGCCGAGCTCGGGCCGGCTCGGAGGCGCCGCCAAGGCTGAGGTCTCCCTGGCGTCGGTGACCCGACGGGCGTCCCCGCCGCGCGCGTCACCCCGCGAGCACGGCGCGCAGCACCTGCACGACCATTGCCAGGTTCACGAGCGCGCCGACCGCGAACGACCCCGTGCGGAAGGGCTGCTTCGCGTTCAGGTAGAACAGCGCGTGGAACAGGCGGACGGCGAGGAACGTGAAGAAGAGCGCGCTCGCGACCTTCAGGCTCGGGGCGGTCTGCGTGTAGAGGAAGCCGATCACGAAGAACGGGACCGAGTTCTCGAGCGCGTTCAGGTGGGCGCGCTTGACGCGCTGGACGTCGAGGTGCTCCACCTCCGCCGCGACCGCGCCCGGGTTCACCCCGACGTCCTCCGAGTTCACGACCTGCTTGCGGGCGGCGCGCGTCTTCGCGGTCCAGAAGCCGAGCCCGTAGAGGATCACGACGAGCGCGGCGGAGCACCCCGCATAGGTCTGAAACACCGGATCGCTGGTGATGGCTGACATGCGTTCTCTCCTCGAGCGTGGGATGCAACGGATAGGATTCGACGAAGCGGTCCCGCAACGCAACTAAACCGCTCCGCCGTTGGAGGTGAGCCCGTCGCGTCGAGCGCTCCGCCCGTCTCGTCGCGCGCGCGGGGAGTCACCGAGGCAACCAGCAGAGCGCACCGAGGTCCCGGAGCGCGCCGTCCGGCGATCGGACCGAGACCGACAGGGCGTCGCCGCCCCCGCCCTGGAAGAAGCCGAGCTCCACCTCATGAGCTCCGGCGGCGAGCGCCATCTCGCCCGCGCGCGCGCGCGGGGCGTGGTGCCCGTCGTTGTCGACGACGACGCGGTCGTCGACGCGGAGCACCGCGCCGTCGTCGCTCGTCACGATGAACGTGTAGACGCCGCCCGCGGGGGCGACGAAGAGCGCGCGCTCGCGGAGGGCGTAGTGCTCCTTCCGCCGCGACGCGGGGAGGCCGAAGGTCGGCAGCGACCCGGACGCGGTCGGCGCGCGGTCGCGGAGGTCGGCCACCCTCGCGAACTCTCCCTCGACGTAGTCGTAGAGGACGCCGGGGCCGCCGGTCGGGCGAGGGCGCGCTGGGCTCAACGACTCGCGCGCCACGCGCCCCTCGCTCACGCCGCTGCGGCGCCCGCCGGGGAGGACGCGCACCGCCCGCAGCCGCGTCGACGCCGAGAGGGTGAGCGGCGCGGTGAACGGGACGAAGGGCCCGTCGTCGAGCGCGATCTCCACGCGCCCACCATAGAGCGGCGACCGCGGGACCTCGAGGGTCGTGCGCTCGAGAAAGACCCGGCGCTCGGGGAGCTCGGGGGGCGCGACGAAATACCCGACGTGGCGCGCGTCGAGCAGCGGGAGCAGCGCGCGCGCGCGGCGCTCGAGGTCCTCGCGAGGCGGCCGCGGGGCGCTCCAGAGCGCCTCGGCCACCGCGAGGAGACGCGGAAAGAGGAGCGCGTCCGCGTCCGCGATCGAGCCCACGTGCTCGGTCCACAGCGCGGCCTGCCCGCCGAGCACGCGTCCGCGCGCGCCCTCGGCGCGTCGCATCGAGCCGGGCTCGAACGCGGCTACGTCGGTCCACGCGAGCACGCGGTCGGCGCCGGGCTCGTCGTCGCGGCCCACCTGCTTCGCGTCGAGGTACGTGTGATCGCTCGGCACGAGCACCACGTCGTGCCCAGCGCGGAGGGCGCGCTCGGCCGCGTCGCCGGCGCGCCACACCATCACCACCAGGCCCGCCGGAGCGCCCGCCTCGAGCACCTCGTCCCACGCGACCGGGATCTTGCCGCGCGCGCGCACCTGCTCGGACACCTGCGCGGTGAAGAGCCCCTGGAGCTCGGACGGCGCGCGGAGCCCCGCGGCGCGCATGGCGGCGCGGCACTTCGGGCACGCCGACCAGCGCGTGGGTGTGACCTCGTCGCCGCCGACGTGCAGGTACGGCGAGGGGAAGCGCCCTGCCACCTCGCCGAGGACCTCGCCCACGAGCCCCATCGTGGCCGGGTTACCGGCGCAGAGCACGTCGTCGAAGATGCCCCCGGTGCTCGGCACCTCGAAGGGCCCGCCCGTGCACGAGAGCTCGGGGTGCGAGGCGAGGATCGCGAGCGTGTGCCCTGGCAAATCGATCTCCGGGACGACCTCCACGAAGCGCGCCTTGGCGTACTCGACCAGCGCCGCGAGCTCCGCCTTCGAGTAGCTCCCGCCGACGCTCCGCCCCCCCTCGAGGCGGACCGCCCCGCGGCGCGCCAGCTCCGGGTGTCCGTCGAGCTCGAGGCGGAAGCCCTGGTCGTCGGAGAGGTGCAGATGCAAGACGTCGAGCTTGAAGAGCGCCATGCGATCCACGAGCTGCTCGAGCTCGGCGATCGTGAAGAAGTGCCTCGCCACGTCGATGAGGAGGCCGCGCCAGGCGAAGGCGGGCTCGTCCTCGATGACGCGCCGCGGGGCCACCCCCGCGGGCGCGAGCTGCGCGAGGGTGGTCTCGGCGCGGAACACCCCGGCGCGTGAGCCCGCGCGGATCCGCGCCCGGGGTTCCCGCGTGTCGAGCTCGTACCGCTCGCTCGCCCACTCCGGCACGAGGCGCACCTCCGGCGCGCCCGCGAGCGTGACCGCGCCGGAATGAACGCGGCACGCGCGAGGTGCAGGTACGACCGGGCACGAGGGCTCCGCGTCGTCGGCCGAGGCGGCCACGGCGGGCGCCGAGCGCGGAGCGCTCGGGGGGCGAGGGCAGCCGGCGACGAGCGCGAAGAGGCACGCGGCCAGCGCGCCGAGCGCCGTCGGGTGGGAGCGTGAGCGAGGAGTCACGTCTCTCCTTCTAGCCGTTCGCGCGGGTCCTCCGCCCCACGATCCAGAGGGTCTGCCGCCCTCCGTGCTCCCGTGAGCCTTGCCAGCGCGGGCGAGGCGAGGGACCGTGAGCGTTCTCGCGCGCGGTTCGGGCCGCTGCGTCCGCGTCCACCGCGCGGAGAAAGGAGCTCACATGCCGCTGCCAAAAGTGCTCGTCGCGGGCGCCACCGGATACCTGGGGAAGCACGTCGTCAAGGCGCTCCACGCCGCCGGCTACCCCGTGCGCGCGCTCGCGCGCGATCCGAGCCGCCTCGGCGACGTCCGGCCGCTCTGCGCCGAGGTCGTCACCGCGGAGGCGACCAAGCCGGAGACGCTCGGCGACCTCGTGGGGGACGCCACCGTGCTCGTGAGCTCGCTCGGAAAGCACGACTTCAAGCGCTCGCCCACGACCTGGGAGATCGACTACCAGGCCAACATGAACCTCCTGGAACGCGCGAAGGCCGGCGGCGTCGAGCGCGTCGTGTTCGTGTCGGTGCTGAGGGGGCCGGAGCTCCGCCGCCGCGGCATCCGGGCCGCGCAGGCCCGCGAGGGCGTGGTCGACGCGATCGAGGCCTCGGGCCTCGACTGGACGATCATCCGGCCCAACGGGTTCTTCAACGACATGGCGGACATCTTCGAGATGGCTGTCGGCGGCACGGCCTGGCTCGTCGGCGACCGCGCGGTGAAGATGAACCCGATCCACGGCGAGGACCTCGCGCGCTTCGTCGTCGAGAAGCTCGGCGATCCTGCCGCGCGCCGCGCCTCGTTCGACGTCGGCGGCCCCGACGTGCTCACGTACCCGGAGATCATCGAGCTCGCCTTCGCCGCGGTCGGCAAGCCCTCGCGCACCCGCTCGGCCCCGGCGTGGCTCTTCTCGGCCGCCTCGCCGCTGGTGGGCCTCGTGAACCCGGTGGCCGGGGATCTCCTCCGCGCCGTCACGATCTTGCTCGAGGAGGGGGCGGTGGCGCCCTGTTATGGCACCCACCACCTCGCCGACTTCTACGCGGAGCTCGCCGCCAAGGCCGCGGAGCGGAGGGCTCGCTGACGCCGCGCCGTCCGCGCCTCCGCGGGCGCGGCCACGCGGCCGCGGCCCGTCCGCGCCTCCGCGCCGAGCAAGCCTGCTACCTTCAGCCAATGTCGCATCCTCGAACCTCCCTCGCCTCCCTCTCCGCGGCCCTGTTGGTCGTCGTGGCCTGCACCAGCACGGCCAGCGCGCCCGACGGCGGCGCGCTCGACGGCGGCGCACCCGACGGCGGCGCGCCGGACGCGGCGGGGCCGAAGGGCAGCCCCGCGGGGAGCAACTCGAACGCGTGCCTGGCCGATCTCGGGCTCCTCCAGCCCGCGTGCCCGAAGGACGCCTCGTCGGGGCTGCCGAACGCCGCGTGCTGCGACGCCTTCAAGAAGTTCCAGGAGGACTCGTGCGGGTGCTCGCCGCTCGTGCGGACGGTCATGGGCAACGACGCCAAGGGCGCCTCGCAGCTCGACACGCTCGTCAACGGCCTGAACGCGTTCTGCCCCACCTTCCTGCAGATCCAGGTGCCCAAGCCCAACTGCGCCGACCCCATCACCCTCTCGGGCATCAGCTCGGGCGCGGCGAAGACCTACAACGGGGGCAAGTGCGACCTCTCGGACGCGGAGCTGGACAACGCGAGGTTCCAGTCGGCGGGCGTCTTCGCGGGCGTGGTCAAGAACACGAGCGCCGTCGCGTATACCGGCGCTTGCGTGGACTTCAAGGCGATCGTCGCGTCGATGGCGCCCGCGTTCGAGGCGGACTCGGCGGACGGCAAATATCCCTATATCCAGGTGCCCTACGGGATTGGCCGCTACACGACCCTGAAGAGCATGGCCGAATACCTCTCGATCATCTTCCCCGTCGTCAACAAGGCTGCGTTCCGCGTCGAGGTGTCGACCATCCAGACGCCCGACAGCATGCTCCATTTCACGCCCGACGGCGCGAACATCGTCTCGGGAAACCACGGCACGAACCGCGTCGTCGACGACTGCGTCACGGTCGCGGACGGGTACTACGAGCAGACCTTCCGCTTCGACGGCTGCGGCACGAAGATCCACGGAATGGACGTCACGGTGAACAGCGCGGCGCCCTCGCAGCCCAGCAAGGTCACCGTCATGCCGGCCCTCGTCTCGAACTTCCTCGACGTCGCCGGCACCACCACCTGGGGACCGGTCGACATCTGCAAGTACCACGAGCAGCACTGCACTGGAGACAACCAGCAGTTCCCCGACTTCGCGACGTGCTTGGACTTCATGAAGAAGCTCCCCTTGGTGAGCCCGGCGTGCGCGAGCGCCGGCAAGGTGCTCGGGGGCGACTCCCTGGCCTGCCGCTTCAAGCACCACTTCATGATCCCCTATGAGCCCGCGACGCACTGCTTCCATATCGGGACGGGCAAGGCCGACATCCACAATCACAAGAAGTGCGTCGACACCGAGTGCGCCGACGCGGACGTCCTCGGCGGGCCGATGAACCTCCTCCGCCCGGCGAACGCCGCGGAGACGGCCTGTCTCACCGCGGCGGACGCCAAGTCCACTCCGGGGGGCGTGATCCCTTCGGAGTGGCCCGTAGTCACGGCGTGCCCTTGATGACGAGCTCCACGGGGGGGAGCCGACGGCTCACCGCCGCGTGCGGTAGATGGCCACCGTGTGGGGGGCTCCGGGCGCCTTGCGCGTCTCCGTCCAGACGAGCTCGGTGGCAGTCATCACCATGTCGAGCTCGGACACGTAGGCGCCGTTGGAGCCGCCGCCGGCGACGGTGCTTCGCCGGGTGATCTCCTGGCGATCGCAGGCGACCACGGTGGGGGGACCGCCGGAGAGCGGCGCCTTGGAGAGGAGCGCGCCCGTGCCCTCGCGCACGTTCGGCTCGACGTAGACCGAGGTGCCGTCCGAGGGCCCGATGTACACGACGTTGCCCTGCTTCTCGGGCAGCGCGAACACGATCGTGTGCCCCGCGCCGAGGAGATCCCAGCGCGAGAGGGCCGTCGACGTCCCCGTCTCCGAAGAGCCCGCGCAGAGGAGCCCGAACGCGCCGGCCGTCAGGTCGCCCCGGCACTTCGCGGCGCCGACCGCCGCGAGCGCACCGCCCGCGGCGACCTTGGCGACCGTGCGGAAGTTCGTGACCCCGCTCGGGATGGCGCCCGAGGCGAAGTAGAAGTCGTCCCCGACGCGTTGGGGGCGCGTGCTGATGCTCCCGCGGTACACCAGCGTCTCGGCGCCTCCCGGCAGCGCGAAGCGCCAGAGCGAGCCCTCGCCGGTGGCGGCGCCCCGCACGACGTGGACGCTCGTCGCGTCCGCGTGGACGATCGCGTCGAGCCGGTCGAAGTCGAGGCCCACGGTCGGATCGGCGTGCTTGCCCACGAGCGTGGGCGCGCCGCCCGAGATCGGCATCGAGAAGAGGCTCGTCGCCTCGTTCCCGAACGTGTCGCGCTCGCTCTCGAGGAAATACACTGTCGCCCCGACGGTCTTCACGTCGTTCAGCTGGTGCTTGGCGGAGGCCGTGTAGAGGACCGTGTCGCCGGTGCCGTCGAGCTTCACCTTGCGCACCGATTTGGTCTTGTCCGCCGGGCCCAGGAACTCGACCCCGCCGTCGTGGTCGAGGAACACGACCTCGTCGCCCGAGACGTCGAGCGAGCCGGCGTTGGCCTCGAGCACTTTGGTCGGCGCCGGCGGGCACGCGCCCGCGTCGCCCGCGTCGGCTCCGGCCTCGACGATCGCCCCGTCGGGGAGCGTGACGACGCCTCCGTCGCTCCCCCCGGCCGGCGGGTCGGAGCACGCGGCGATGAGGGCGAGCAGGGCGAGCGGCGCGCCAGAGAAGAGGGTGCGACGGAGCATGATACGTGACCTCCGCCGACATCATGCGCCTTTCCACGGGGATCCGTGCGCTCTCCGGGGCGGGAGCTCGCCCGAGCCGCCTCGCCGTAGCGCAGCCAAGGTGCGGGTCGAAGCCAAAAGGCTGAAGGATTCCCGCGTGGTGGACGCCTTCGGTCGCGAAGGACGCGACCTGAACGAAACGTATGCGCCGAGCGTGATCCGATCTTCGCGCGCGCGCTACAGCGCTGAGATGACGACGAGCTCGCGCCCGCTGACGCGCCGTGGGGTGGCCACGGCGATTCTGGTGGGATTCTCCGCGCTGCACTGCACCGACGTCCCAGCCCCGACGCTGGCGTCCGCCGGCGGTCTGGCCGAGCGGGGGCCGCCGTCGGCGTGTCGTCCGCCGCGATCGCCGGCCGTCATCGAGGTCACGCCCGCGTTCCCGGGCCTCCGTTTCGAGCGGCCGACCCGCGTCTTGCGGCCGTTCGCCGAGCTGCCCTGGCTCGTCGTGGAGCAAGCGGGGCGGATCGTGGCGGTGGCCGAGGACGCGAGCACCCGACCCTTCCTCGACCTCCGCCCGAGCGTCTTCGCGCACGACGAAGAGGCGGGCGTCCTCGGCGTCACGTTCTCTCCCGAGTATCCGTCGACCGGCGAGCTCTTCGTCGCCTACACGGGGCGCGCGGCCGAGGGCTCGGAAGTGGGGGCGTTCCGCACGATCGTCTCACGGTTCCGGGCGACGTCGGCGAGCGGGCCGCTCGGCCCGGACGTGACCGTGGACCCGGCGACGGAAGAGCTCGTCTTGGCGCTCGAGCGCCGGAGCGCTTGGCACCACGGTGGCGCGCTCGCCTTCGGACCCGACGGTCTCCTGTATGTGTCGACGGGCGACGGCGAGTTCGGAGATCCCCAGCGCCGAGCGCCGGATCCGAAGGAGCTCTTTGGCAAGATCTTGCGCATCGACGTGCTCGGCCAGGCTCGGCCCTACGCCTCCGCGCCCGACAACCCCTTCCGGCTCTCGGGTCGACCGGAGGTCTATGCGACCGGATTTCGTAACCCGTGGAACGTGTCCTTCGGCCCGGACGGCAAGCTCTGGGTCGCCGACGTCGGGCAATTTCGCTGGGAAGAGATCGACGTCGTGGAGAAGGGCCGCCACTACGGCTGGCCCGATCGCGAGGGGGCCCACTGCACGTTTGGAGCGTCCTGCGCGGACGACAGCGCGCCTCCCGTGGCGGAGTATTCGCACGTCGAGGGACAGGCGATCATCGGCGGGTTTGCCTACCGCGGCGCGCGGGTGCCGCAGTTCGTCGGCAGGTACGTCTTCGCGGATTTTGGGAGCGGTCGAGTCTGGACGACCGACGCCAATCCCGAGCCGGGTCGGACGGAGACGCCGCGGCACGTGATCGACACCGGGCTCAACTTCTCGGCCTTCGGCGAAGACGTCGACGGAGAGCTGGTCGCGGTCGACTACGTGGGGGGAGAGCTCTATCGGATCGAGCCGGGCTCCGCCGAGCCCGAGGAGCGGGCGACGCTGAAGGGGCTCGGATGCCTGACCGCCGGGGCACACATGGATCCGAACCTCATCCGCTACGACGTGACGGCGCCGCTCTGGTCCGATGGACTCGAGAAGAAGCGCTGGTTCTCCATCCCTTCCGGGACGACCATCCGGCAGGTCGACGGCGGCGCGTGGGAGTATCCCCCCGGGACGGTCCTGCTCAAGGAGTTCGCCCAGGGGGCCCGACGCGTCGAGACGCGCATGTTGGCCAAGGACGCCCGACGCGGCTGGGTCGGGTACGCCTTCGAGTGGAACGACGAGGGCACGGACGCCACCCTTCTCACCGAGGGAAAGACCAAGGACCTCGGAACGTCGGCGTGGGATATCCCAAGCCGAGCGGCCTGCTTCACTTGCCACAACGCGACCGCCGGGCGTGTCCTCGGCTTCGTGCGCGCGCAGCTCGACCGCGACATCGTGTACCCGAACGGGGCCGCGGACAACCAGCTCCGGGCGCTCGCGCGCGCGGGGCTCCTGGAGGGTGGCGAGGCGCCGGGGCCCGGGCCCTCGCTCGTGGACCCCTATTCCCAAGACGGCACCCCGGAGCTGCGGGTTCGGTCCTACCTTCAAGGCAACTGCGCCCACTGCCACCGGACCCGAGGTCTCGACTTTCGCGCGTCGGTGCCCCTCGCGGAGACGGGCCTCGTGTGCAAGCCGGCGTACGCGACGAACGTGGATGACGCCACCCTGCTCGTGGCCCCGGGGGACGCCGCGCGCTCCGTGTTGGTGCGCCGCGTCGGCCACGAGGGGGAGCTCCGCATGCCGCCCCTCGGGACGCGCGCCCTGGACACGCGCGCCCTGGAGCTCCTCACGGGCTGGGTGAACGGGCTCTCGGGCTGCGGCGCCGAGGACCCTGGGACGGAGTGACGCCCGGCGCCCCTCGGCCCGCGCCACGCTCGACGCGAGCGTGGCGCGGGTCACAGGCGGCGCGCCCTCGGGCCATGGCCCGGCCCGCCTACTCAGGCAGGAGCTCGCCCGAGCCGCCCATCTCCGCCGGCATGTCCTTCTGCTTCGGCAGCCCATCGCGGACGTGCACGACCGACTCGCCGTAGTGCACGTGCAGGTGCGGATCGAAGCGAAAGTCTTTGATGACGGCCGCGTACACGTCGGTGAGCCCCATGCCGGGGTGCTCGGTGAAGACGTGCCCGCCGCAGGTCTTGCACCACTTCCGGAAGCTCCGGTCGGTCTTGTTGTACGTGCCCAGGTTGTCCGCGCCCTTCGTGACCTTCACGGCCTCCGGCTTCCAGAGCGTGAACGCGTTGATGGGCCCCGCCGACCAGTGCCGGCACGAGTCGCAGTGGCAGTACCCCATCGCCGCCGGCGCGCCGGCCACCGTGAGCTCCACGGCTCCGCAAAAACAGCCGCCCTTGTGCTCGCCCATGAAACCTCCTCGGGTCCTCGCTGACCGCGCAGCGCGCGGCGCCGCCCGCCATGGGCGCGTCGCGTCTCGGGACCTGTCCCGACAGGCTGATGCCCTTCGCGGTCGGCGGTCAACCGCGAATCGCGAGGGCTGCGCACGTTGCGCGTCCGGCGGAGCGAGGCCCCGCCTGGCTTTCTTCGCGGTGGCGGGTTTTGTTTCGTCACGCGAGAATAGGGGGCGCGCCGGCCCGTCCAAGCGGAGCCTCGCGCGTCGCTGCGCGCAAACCAGGAGTGAACGATGATGTCCAGGTCCCTTCGTCGTTGGGTGTTCGTTGGGGTGGGAGCGCTGGTCGGGGGGGCTAGCTTCGCGCAGGGCGCGGCGGCGGATCCTCCCCCAGACTGCGGCACCGGGCTCGTGTGCGCGGGCGGCCCCACGGCAGGGGCCGCGGCGTGCCGCCAGAAGAACGCGTCGCGGGCGACGGTCTACTGCTGTCCCCCGGGGCACCGCATCGACGCCGGCAAGTGCGTCGCGTCGGCCCCCGTGTGCGGGCGCGGCCTCGTGTGCGCGGGCGGTCCCACGGAGGGGGCCGCGGCGTGCCGCCAGACGGAGAGCTCGACGCAGTCCGTGTTCTGCTGTCCGGCCGGGCAGGGCATCGCCGCGGGCAAGTGCGTGGACCCGCGCACCGCCGAGATCGTCTCGTTCTACACGGACATCCTGCACCGCGCGCCCGATCCGAAGTGGCTCGCCCGGCACGTCAACGGAGGCCTACCCACCTCGAAGGTGCGCGAGTCGATCGCCAAGACCGCCGAGGCTCGCGAGCTCGTCAACAAGGCGTACCGCGCGTATCTCCACCGCGAGGGAGAGCCGGCCGGCCTCGACAGCTGGACCGACGCCCTCGCGCGCGACAAGACCCTGAGCTGGGTCTGGGAGGAGATCCGCAACAGCGCGGAGGCACGCCAGAAGAACGGCGGGCAGCCTCCCCCCGCGACGCTCCGCTGACGCGTCGCCCCGCCTCCGCGTGACGCACCTGGCGCGAGCCTCGGTGCTACGCTCCGTCGTGGATGCGTTACGACATCGACAGCCTGGACAACCGCTCGGTCGAGGCCGTGGAGCTCTTGGTGGGCGTCGTCGAGCGCGTCCTCAAGCCGTACTTCCGCGCGACGGTGCGCGGCGCGGAGCGCATCCCCCCGGGGGCGGGGCTCTACGTCGCGAACCACAGCTCCGGGCTCATCACGCCGGACACGTTCCTGTTTGGCGCCGCGGTCTATCGTGCGCACGGCCTCGACGCCGTGCCCTATGGCCTCGGCCACGAGGTCGCGATCTCCTTCCCCGGGGTGCACGACGTCATCGTGCCGCTCGGCGCCGTCCGCGCGAGCCACGAGAACGCCCACCGCCTCTTCGCCCGCGGCTCCAAGGTCCTCGTGTACCCGGGGGGCGACTACGACGACATGCGGCCGTACCGGCACCGCAACCGCGTCGTCTTCGGGGGCCGGACGGGCTACATGCGGCTCGCGCTGCGTGAGGGGGTGCCGATCATCCCCGTCGTGACCGAGGGCGCGCACTCCACGTTCTACGTGATCGACGACGGCCGCTGGCTCGCGAAGCTCATCGGGGCAGAGCGGCACCTCCGCATCAAGGTGTGGCCCATCACGCTCTGCCTCCCGTGGGGGCTCGTCGTGGGACCCCAGCTCTTCTATTTTCCGTGGCGCGCCCGCATCACGACCGAGGTCCTCGAGCCCATCTCGTTCGAGCGGACCGGCGAGGAGGCGGCGGCGGACGACGCCTACGTTCGCGCGTGCGCGGACCGCGTCGAGGGCGCCATGCAGGCCGCGCTCGATCGGCTGGTCGCGGAGCGCGCCGCGCG